>CAJWHX010000127.1 GCA_913040875.1 uncultured Pseudomonadota bacterium
CCGTCACTCACGGCGGACGTCACTCAGAAGATCGGCGCTCGCCGAGGCCTTTGCCTTCCCCATCTACAACGAGAAGTTTAATCTCGGTGTCATCCGGTGTAAAAACGACTTCACAGGATGTCTCTCCATCCGCGTCGGGTATCACATCTTCACAAACGTACTCCCCATTGATCTCCCAACTGGTTGTCAGTTCTTCTGATGAATGATTGGAATCGGATACCAACCCTCTCAACGTGATGACAAATCCCTCAAGAATTTCATCACCATCGTCGTGTGAAATGATATCGGCTGTGGGGGCTGGGTTCTGTACAGTCAAGCTTTTATCAGACTCACAAGCGACCAAATACAACAATCCAAACGGTACTAACGAACGCATCTTATCTCTCCAAACAAAGGTACTCTTGTCTAACCAAATACAAGGTATTCATCAATACTACATCACCAATCAAATCAGTGTACTATGTCTCACATTCACTCAACCAACGTACATAGCTACTCTAAAAACCAAAAAGTGCCCAAATGGACACCATACACCACTTCATAATCGATAGATAATCGCTACGAAAAGGAACGTGGACAACGAAATGCAAAAGAGTGTACTTTTGTACACGACTGCGTATTGAGGCCGTCCACGCTTCTTTTCTCCACGCTTCTTTTCGCAGATGAGAATCTATCGATTATCCGAGGAACTGTTGCAATTGCATCGCCAACGTCAAATTATCCGCCTTCAATGTACCGTTCATGAATGCGTTCATCGCAACCATTGGGTCTTCGAGCATCGCTTCGAAGGTTGCACTGTCTGTTTCTACAGTGCAATCTGCACTATCTGTGCCTTCATTCGATACACTGTTGCTGTCTTTCAGATCAAGGGTCCAAGTCCCTGCACCTTCGATGATGAATTGAAACACGTTACCGGCTTGAGATGTGAACTCACCGTTTCCAGCACGTTCATTGAGGCCATTGAAAAATTCTGCTGTCTTTGACATAATCGTCTCCTAGATTTGATAAAAACACCCCAAAATAGGATGGCAATGGAATGCGTGAGCGTTGTACTCACTCACAGATGTAATGCAGAAGAGAGTGAAAAGCCAATCTAGATTACTTTTCAGAACCGGTTCCCAACATATCTTTCAACAGGAGATTGTGAGCATCAATAACCGCCTGCATCTCGGCAACCAGCTTGTACTTCATCGATCGCAACGTTGTGAGTTCTGCTTGCAATTCTCGGCGCTCATCAGCAGTTTCCATCAGAATCTTCTGCGCTTCCAAACGGGCTTCACCAATGATCAAATCGGATTCTCGCCTAGACTTCCTCTCAAGGTCTTCGGTCAAACGACGGGCGAGGACGAGCGTATCTTTGATACTCGCTTCTTCACCTTTGAGCTCCATGATTTCAGTATCGCGACGCTTGATCACATCACGGAGGCGCTGATTTTCCTTCAGCAATTCGTCCAACGTTTCACGAACGTCTTCAAGGAAACCTTTAACTTCAATTTCATCCACGCCCCTTTTTGATGGGGTGAACTCTTTTTTGATGATATCTAGAGGGGTAACGCGCATGTTATTGAACCTGAACAGCGGGGGAAATTTGAACATCTGCAAGTGGATGCAAAGACAGTACATGCTTCTCTAACGCACTCACAGGGTCTGAGTCCACCTGTGCAGCCTGTAAAAGTGTCTCTAAATTATCTATGGACTCTACGGAAGAAATCACAATGATCTGAGAAGCATCGACACGATGGATGTATCGACCGTCACCGGTTGCCAATTGACCCTTTCCACTCGGAGTCCAACTAGATTCCGGATGTAAGATGCCGCCCTTCCATTTCACAACCGTGATGTGAGCTTTGTCAGATACATCGAATCGAACATCAACAAAATCAACATGCGAATCAAATTCTGACAACAGTGGATATTGTGCTTTTGGAGCTGCATCATCGAGAGCCCAGGCCAACGACGATAAAAATAGCAATGTGCTTGCCGCCGCAGATACCCACCATGATGTCATCTTCGGAGGGGGAGGCAATGGCAGTGGTAGTTCATCGATTCCATCGATTGATCCCCATGGCCTAGATCGAGCTGCATCCAAGGACCGAAGTGGCAGTGGACCCACCAAAACAGTGTCAAGCCACAACCCAGGGCCTGAAACCATAGCCCCGCGCAAGCAGTCACGTTCTGGAGTGCCTTGAGAGGCCAAATGAATTAGAACGGATTCTATTTCTTCAATTTGATCAGCATCCATAAGCCAAGCGTTGCCTTGTGCATCGATCGGTATTGCCAATTCGTGCAATGCGTTCTCAATTGTTGCAGCATGCTGACGAGAATCTGGATGCAACAATAGCGAGAGCATCTCTTTGCGCTCCACAAAGTGATTGTCCTCTGGGACCTCCAAATCATGTGGGGACAAGATGCCACCGCGAATCAGATAGTGAGCACGGCGAATTCGCGGACATTTTCTCGTAAACTTTTTACCGGCATCGGTACCGAGTATATCAAAATCCAATTCCATACCCGTTGCCAAGCAAGCAACATACGACAACGTTTGATCTACACGTTCATCACTCCAAGTTTCAATCCCAAGACCCTGTTTAATGCCGAGCGCACGCATGCGTTTACGAAACAGCTTACAAATACTCTCAACCGCTCGCAATGGTTTTCCAACTTTCCGAGCCGTGCGCTCAAGTGAAGATCCATCTGAATAATGGAGCCAAAAGACTTTATGACAGATTCTATCCATACTCTGAAGCAATACTTTCCGAGTCTCAGCCGTCAACGGATGATCCAAGTCAATCGTCAGATTGGGACGAACATAAGCACCCTTTCGATAGCGCTGAATGAAGTCCGCTGTATACACACCCGCGAGCACCTCTGCTTGATCAACCGATACATCTCCTTCCAAATGACTGAGCACGTGAATCCGCGCCGCAGACAAGACATTTGGGCGGACCTCGATCTTCGCCAAGTGGAGGTCCCAAGCCACACGAATGGTGACGGGTACCCACACATCGGGTCGGATGACGACATCGTTCATCATGGTTAAGCCAGAGTGCATAGGGCAATATCAAACTAAGGGTTGTCAAGGATGACGCGCACAATAAATTTATGACGTGTCAAGAGTTCATCAAATTGAATAACACAATTCTCGACAATTTGAGTTGAATTTTCAAAAAATATTATTGCGTTGAGTCCTCAGGGGCTGCGATTTCCAATCATCCATTCACCAAAGCGAGCACATATACTTCTTCCACCCCTACATTTAGGAGTTCAAGTGCACAAGACTCCGCAGTAGAACCAGTGGTCATAACGTCATCAACAATTACAATCCGTCGTGGAATCCCGTCCTTAGAAAAGTGTGGTCTCACCTCAAATCGTCCGGTCAATCGATTTCGTCGCTCAAGATGTGACCTTCCCGCTTGCTCATGTTGATCGATTCGAAACAATATTTCATACTGTGACACCTCTAGAAATTGTGCGACAGACCGTGCAAGAATCGTTGACTGATTGAAACCACGGTTTATCTTTCGACTGGCCGGCAATGGAACCGACACCACAGCATCGAACTCTGGTAAATCCAATGCGGCACCCGCTAAGATCTTCCCCAATCGTTCAAATATAGACCGCTGGCCCGCATATTTACCGCGGCGAATTACCGACCCAAGAACCGATCGATAAGGCGACATACACCAAACCTTTTTTACATACTCTGACTCGAACCTCACTGCTCGAATCGACAGAGGTATCTCCATCGAACACTCCACACAGAGTGGAAGTACATGGTTCGCCAGCTGTTCTTGACAGTGAACACAAGACACTCCAAAAGCCCCTTGTATGATCGGGATAATCCACTCGTGGGTATCCAGCCGTCCAATCTCTTTTATCCAAGTCCACATACCGAAGATCTGTACACTCTGTGAATCAATTCAAGTCAATGATCTGGTTGTCGCACAACTGTTGCCATTACGGCTGACCATTGCTCCGAACCAATCGAAATCCAGTAAACGGTCTTGATATATCGGCAGAAGCAGATCTTCGATTGCTGACTTCAAGACTGATCTCTTCTGATAGATACGATCCACCTTTGCCAACCTTTTGCCCGCCCGTTCTTTCCATCCAAGGGTCTCTTCCGCCCATCAAAGTCTCCGCGTAATCATCTTGACACCATTCATACATGTTTCCACTCATGTCATACAATCCCCATTGATTGGAAACATGTTGTTTGACAGGATGCGGATGACCGTTGCTGTTGTGTTCAAAGTATGCGACTCTATTCGGGCTATTGCTGCCGGAAAACTTCTGATTGGTCCCAGCCTTCGCGGCGTACTCCCACTCGGCTTCTGTTGGTAAACGGTACCCCTCACACGTGAGACTGATCAGCTTGCCCCGTCGATAACAAGGGTCCAATTGCTCCAATTTAGACAGCTGATTTGCAAACTCTATCGCTCCGTCCCAAGATACAGACTGAGGACATTGCAAACAAGGATCTTCAAGAGGCAACGACTTCACCTGACGCCACATTTGACGCGTCACTTCGGAAGAGAGCATGAGATAGTCAGTCGAGAGTACAACGTCCACTCCTGGAGAGACCCCCATCGAAAATGAGCCTCCAGAAATGTGTACCCATTCCCATCCCAACAAACCGGCACAATCCCACCGAACAGTTTGGCGATGCACTGTGGCTTCAACGTCATGAATCTCTATCGTCTCTTCATGACACCGATAACCACTCTGCTCAATCCGAATCGTATGACTGCCTACACTAACGGAGATGTCTTCGTTAACATCAATCAGTTCTTCATCTATGAATACTTGAGTCGCGTCGGATACATCCCCCAATTCGAGACGAAGTTCCACCAGTCCTGTGGTGTCTTCTACAGGCTGATCTGTAGAGGGTATCATTGTACTGGAACTGGATTTCTGAGACTGCACAAGATCATACAGCCCTGCACTCAGTCCCAGAAGAAATACCCATCCGAGGAAACGCATCCCTCTAACAGTCGTGGGTCCAATGGTCTCGCTATCCTCATCCGAAATCGATACCTCATCTGAAAGTTCATCCAACATCCAGTCAAATCCAGCGTGATCCAGTCGATGACACAGATTCACTGGACGATCTTCGAGCCATTCTAGCCAAGAAACATCTTCTCCTCTACCAGCCATCCTCTGTGCGTAGTGTTGTACTTTCCCACCTGAAACGACAGAATTGTACTCAATTGTGGACCGACGAACGACTCTCCACTGAAACAGTGTGGTCCTTCGAAGATCTGGATCTTCTTTCCAAACCAGCATCGGATTGAGTTGCAGCAGAACTTCCCGACTGGAATCAAGAACGTATACGCCTCGGGTCATCAGTCTAACACCACTCCAAAAGACCGACGTCACAGCAGATGGACTTTCCCCCATCAACACTGAAATCCAGCCTTCGACACCTGTTGGAATGGGTTCTTGTTCTTTAACCACAAACAACGTGTACTCTTGCAAAGCAAAACATCGCTTGATCAGTGTGACACACCCTTCAATAAAGATATCCATCTCGGATTGTTTCAGTCTGTTGTGAACATCACCATTTCTCAAGGTGACCATTTGCTGCAGATGCTCATGGGTTTTTTGGACGGTTCCCAACACCTCAACCTCGCTGTAAAACCAACGAATAAAGGGCTGACAAAAGGCCTCCGGCTGTGACTTTAAGCGTTTAAATATCGACGACACTTGTTGAATTGCCCGTCCACCATCTGTTTGTTGTGGGACGTCAGCCACATATTTATCCACTCGCTGAATAGGACCCATCGAACAATACTCTGCGACAGCTAAGGCGTTCACGTAGCCCATCAACATATCCATTACCATTCGCCACTCTCGCATTTGATCAGGCAAACGCACCACCTCCAATGCTCGGCCCATCGCTTGCGCTATCGGCATAGGCAAACGTCTTTTCAAATCCTCTAATGTTGAAGCATTCAGTGATGGCATTCAGTACTCGGGTGTTCAGTTGCTTGTAACATTGTACCAACTGAAATTTGCAAAGACAATACAAAGGTTTGACTCTACGTGTTATGATGCTATTACAATAGCCGTTGCGTTTTGGAGTGTACAATGTTGTTTTCACTGTTGATGGCCTGTTGGATGGATTCTTCGACTCTTCCAGCACTCAATATCAATGTCATCAATTTCACGAATGAATATTTAGAAGCTGATGTTGAAGTACGAATCTACGACAGTCCCCTACTGTGCCCAGACGGATTGCCAGCCTCTTTTTTCCTCGTGCTCCCGAAATCAGGTGACCCAGTACCGGTATCTGTAATCTTTCACAGTGGTGCAATGGCATACAGTGACTACGTCGAAGACCCTGCCACATTTCGTGCAAGTGGACGACTGCTCAGCGAATGGGGATCGTCGCGAGTCTGGGAAACACTAAATTTATCTCGCAAAACTCTAGATACAGCCGTAACCGATCTTGGGTATTTACCCACCGCACTGGCAAATGCTGGTGTTGCCCAGATCTATCCAACAAATTGCTGGGGAGACTTGTGGCACAATGGTGCAGAGATTCAAGTCAACGATGCCGAACAAGAAGGCTTCACGCGCCAAGGACTCGACATGGCGCAGTTCTCTGTGGACATCCTCAGCAGTGTCGAACTGGCCGAATCCACAGGATTTTCTGACGTACAAGACAAACTAGACCCTTCGAACATCAGCATGATCGGACTGGGAACTGGTGGTCAGGCAATCTATGAACTTCTCGCACAAGGGTATACCGCCGATGCTGTTGTTTTTGACAGCTCACCCGCTGACTTTACACCCTACTTGGATGGAGACTTTGCGTCGGAACAGGAAGCGTTGAACCGCATTTTTGGATCCCTCGACTTAACTGCCGCCAGTCTGAATCTCGAGACGCTACCCAATCAGTCTGGTTGGATCTGGTCCAATGGAGATTCTCAACATCCAATCGAAGCATTGGAACTTGGCGCTCAAAGTGTCGACACGCTAGATGGCTCTTGGGTTGAAGACCAAAATGCAGTTGGGCACGTCTTCAGCAATCAAGATTATACATTGGCTACTCGAGTCACTCAATATATTTTGACTGGAGACAGTACAGCCGCCGATCCCGTGGACACTGGCGTCGAATAATTATTTACCCCGTACAGCCAATCATTCATTCAGATTGTTCGTATATGGGACGTTGATATGATTGCCGTGATATGATTACCGGTTTCAAATCGGTTATTCACCACGTTGTTCGCTGTGTATTGTCTCCGCGACAGTTGCTCCAAGTCCATGGACTGCCCGTATGAATTTTGTACAATTTGAATTTCCCATCTTCTTCTTGTTGGTGTTCGCCCTTTTTTGGACACTGAAAAGACGCTCTTGGCAAAATATTTTGCTGGTCGGATGCTCGGCTATTTTTTACGGCTGGGTACATCCTTGGTTCTTGTTCCTTCTCTATGGGTCTGCCATCCTAGATTTCAACATGGGCAAGCGGATGATCGACGATGCGGAGAATAAAAAGCGATATCTCTGGATCTCGATGATTGGAAATGTTGGGATGCTGGGCTATTTCAAATATTGCAATTTCTTCATCGACAACTTCAATGCCATTTTCAGCACAATGGGACTCGGAGCATCCCTCCAAAATCTCAACATATTTCTGCCGGTTGGAATCTCCTTCTACACCTTTCAGACAATGTCCTACACCATAGACATTTATAAAGGTGAACTGAAACCCCGAAACAACTTCATCGACTATTTGGCATTCATATCCTTCTTTCCACAGTTGGTTGCGGGTCCGGTTGAACGCGCCGCGACTCTCTTGCCACAGATGGAAACCGACAAGGTGTTTAAGTGGAGTCAGTTTCGTTCTGGAATGCAACTCGCTCTCTGGGGCGCCTTTAAGAAGGTTTGGGTGGCCGATATGGTTGCCATGTACGTCGATCGGATTTTCCTGTTGGAAGAGCCATCAGCCGCAATGATTTGGGCTGCGACGCTTGGTTTTACCGTACAAATTTTAGCTGACTTCTCAGGATACACCGATATCGCTCGCGGTACTGCTCGAATGCTCGGTTTTGAACTGATGCTGAACTTTGATCACCCCTATCTAGCCAAAAACCCTTCGGAATTTTGGCGACGATGGCACATCTCCTTCTCTACGTGGATTCGAGACTATCTCTACATTCCACTGGGAGGATCTCGAGGTGGTGAATCCACTCGGTTGAAGGCCTCTTATGGAGCGATGTTAATATCCGGTCTGTGGCACGGAGCGTCGTGGTCTTTTGTGCTGTGGGGTGCTTATCACGCAACACTTCTTGCTGGATACAGGCACATCGGAAAATGGATCCCAAGGGAGATTCGAAAGGCCAGCTGGATGGCTCCCTTCTCCGTCTCGCTGATGTTTGCGTTTACCGTTGCCGGTTGGATGATCTTTCGAGAAACCAGTATTGAACGAATTGGGTACTACCTGACGTTGCCTTTGTTTGAAGGCACACCAGAACAATGGCTCGCAGCCAGCCT
>CAJWHX010000128.1 GCA_913040875.1 uncultured Pseudomonadota bacterium
ACTCCAAATAGAGCGAGAACTATCGCTGAATCAAATGTTGGATTGGTATATGTTTCTCTGGATGGCTTTTCAGAGAGTACGGTGGATGTATCTCGCGGTAAAAAAGGGTCTTTTCAGAAGGCACTCGAGGCTGTAGATCTGTTGCAATCCAATGGTGTTAGGGTTGCTATCGCCTCTGTTCTGCACGCACAGAATCAACATGAAGTTCCCCAACTGTTAGACTGGGTACAATCGCGAGGGATGACCATCATCTTTCAGCCCCTGTATCAGAACTTTGGTAATGTTGAGTACAATCCAGATTGGTGGAGAGAGTCCGATTATTTTCCAAACGACCCAGAAGCATCAGATAGCATCGCGCGATGTCTGGATTGGTTGACAGCTGAAAGTATGCGGTCTGATTCCATTCTGAATTCACCCACTCAATTTCAAGCCATGAAATTGTATTTTACCTCACCAAGTACCGATGCTGGAGTGTCATGTAGAGCAGGGCACTCCGACATCTCTATTGACCCTCAAGGCAGAGTGCGATTGTGTTATTTTCTAGATCCTGTCGGTGACTTGAACTCTGATCGACCCTTGTCTGAAATCTGGAATCAGTACACTACGATGCAAAGACGATGGCAGGTTTCACGCTGCTCTCGAAGTTGTTCGTTGTTGAATTGTAATTTCGAGGTATAGCCTCAGGATAAGAAGTTGTGTTGTCGTGATTGAGATTTGACCCAGGAGAAGATGTATGATGCATACCCCGATGAGTTTTCGATGTGGAAAGGTTTCGAAAAATAGATTCGTATTGGCACCGATGACCAATCAGCAATCTCACCCAGATGGAACGTTATCCACTGAGGAGGCTCACTGGTTGCAAATGCGGGCAAGCGGTGGGTTTGGCGTGATTATCACATGTGCGGCGTTTGTATCTAGAGGAGGGATTGGATTCAATGGTCAAATGGGGGTGACTCCAGATCTGATCTCTGGTCCACATATAGAACTGAATGAACGAATGCATCAGGAACAATCGTTGAGTTTGGTGCAGCTCTATCATGGAGGGAACAGGATTGCTTTGAATAGAATCCAAGGGGAGGCAGTATCTCCAATGGGAGACGCTACTAGAGGCGTGAAGCAGGCTACAATTGAACAAATCTATGAGATTCGAGATCGGTTTGTGGAGGCAGCGGTCGTCGCTCAGCAGTGGGGGTATGACGGTGTTCAACTCCATGCAGCTCACGGGTATTTACTGTGTGACTTTTTAGCTTCAACCAATAAACGGTCCGATGACTATGGGGGCTCTTTGGAGAACCGTGCTCGTCTTTTACTGGACTTGGTTCGATTGATTCGAGAACGTTGTGGAGAAGGTTTTATCATCTCTGTTCGGTTGTCACCGGAACGGTTTGGAATTGACACCGATGAAATATTGGAGGTGGCTTGGATGCTGAACAACACAGAAATGGTGGATTTATTGGATTGGTCTTTGTGGGATGTCGCAAAAATTATTGAGGGACGATCATTGCTGGAAAGTGTATTGGCTCTGGATTATGGAGACACTCAAGTGTCTGTGGCTGGAAAAGTGATGGGGGCTCGTATGGTTGATGCGGTGTTGGCCGTGGGAGCGGATGCTGTGGCGATTGGTCGAGGAGCCATTCTGCACCACGATTTCCCTCAACTCTGTGCAGACCAAGACTTCCAATGCCGTACACTACCTGTGTCGGTCAATACTTTACTGATGGAAGGACTGTCGATGACATTCGTCGATTACATGCGTCGATGGGACAACTTTGTTCAACGATCGACCGAGTAGTGGTCATTGTTTCGAATGGTATCCTGTGCGTTAGATGATCCATCTTGTCTGTAGACCTTCCTATCGTAAGGATGGGTATTTTAATTCGTCATTTGTGCAAGACATTGAATGTACCCATAAAATCAGATATTGAGATCACATGAAGTTTGTTCGTCCATTTGTAAAAACGGTTGGATCCTTGTCTATTACTGTTCGAGATGCCAATCGATTTCGAGAGGTGGCTCTCGTTCTTGCGAGGCATGGGATGGGTGCGTTGGTCGCCGGTGTGGATATCCCCGGTGTACAAGTGGATTCAGAATACAACAGTACTCCTCAAAGACTGGTCGAAGCACTTCAAGAATTGGGACCCACCTTTATCAAATTTGGTCAAATATTATCCACGCGCTCTGATATCGTCCCTCATGATTATCTGGTTGCGCTTCAGCAACTTCAAGATGACGTTCATCCACTCAAATTTGATACGTTGAAAAGTACATTGCAAGAAGATTTGCATGCCACGTGGGACAACTTGGTTGACCACATCGATCCAGAGCCTTTGGCAACGGCCTCAATTGCTCAGGTACACAACGGCACACTGAAAGACGGTACTCGAGTGGTATTTAAAATCCGTCGCCCAAAGATAGACGCCATCATTGATTCAGACCTTCACATTTTGCGGTTTTTATTGGATCGATTTCTCCATGAGTTCCCAGAAATGGAGCTGTTTGATCCTCGGGGGATGTTTCTAGAGTTTGAAAAGGCCCTATCTTCAGAACTCGATTTTGGATTGGAACTGAAAAACCTGCAGCGTTTTCACACAAGCTTTTATCACAAAGAGGGAATACGTTTTCCGGAACCTGTAGAATCGCTGTCGAGTCCTCGGGTGCTCTGCATGGAGTTTTTAGATGGTGTGCCAATCCGCAAAGCACGTGAGGCCGGTTTTGATATGGAGATGATTGGTGAGCGATATCTATCGCTGGCCTATACCATGCTATTTGACCACGGATTCTTTCACGGTGATCTGCATCCTGGAAATGTTCTAGTGCTTCCAGATCAATCGATTGGTGTGATCGATTGTGGAATGGTTGGACGACTCACCCGAGAAATGAAAGACCAACTCGCCACATTGATTTATGCCCTTTATAGAGGAGATAACAAGCTGATCGCCAAAATCTTCTTTGAGATATCGATCAAAAAAGAGCGCATCGATTACATAGCCTTTGAACGAGATGCCGTCCAAGTCGCTGAGAAACATTGGTCCGGCGGCTCTTTTACCGAGATGGATATTGGTGCTTTCCTGATGGACTTAACCACCAATGCACTTCGACACAAAGTCTATGCCCCAACCGCATTCACAATGTTTTTCAAAGCTGTTCTAACAACGGAAGGACTCGCAAAGTCTCTACTTCCAGAAGTCGATCCGTTAAAAGTTGCTCAGCCCTATGTTGAAAAGTTGGTGAAAGCGCGTTGGCAACCACAGCACTGGACAGAATTAGGGACGCAAAATGCATTGGCATTTTCGAGTATATTGAAACGTTTGCCCATCAGTATGAGTCAATTGTTGGATGATCTTGACTATCAACGGTTGCAAATTAAAGTCGAGCATATTGAACAACTCAAAGATCAAAAGGCGGCAATGCGTCGACAAGGATTGCAAGTCATAGGATTGCTGGCGGTCGGCTGGCTCATGGTTGGTTTGACAGGGTGGGTACAAAGTGGGCTGTCCCCAATATTTTGGGTTGGTGTAGGTATATCAACGGTGATGCAACTGTTTATTCTGTGGGTGTTTTGGCGGTCCTATGCTGAGGATTGATTGAAATGCAGAGTATTCGTCAGCACCTTGCTATCCACGTTTGTTTTGGATTGTTGTTGGGGTCCGTTCAGTTTATCGAATTGGGGTTGAATCTACAGTTTGGATTGGGGGTTCAAGATTCATTGATACTTTGGGGAGTTGGGACTGTATTTGCAGTGGCATTGAATATGCTCCTGGCCTTGATCACCATTCCTCTCGTATGGGGAGCCATAGATGGGGAGCGTCCTACAAAACTTGGAAGGGGACTGTTGATCGTGGGGATGGTACATTTGGCTGTACTCCTCGTTCCGTTTGCCATGACTAAACTGGAGTATGGTCAGCAGGCGTTGGCCGGTATGTTGATTGTCGTGTGGGTTATGCTTGGGGTCTTGCTACATACAAACGGTCGGTTTTGGATTCGCCGATTGTCTGTCAATCATGGCTCGCTGTCTAGGCTCTACATGTTTTCCGTGGGTCTTGCTGTATTGGCTGGGAGTGTAGGGTTTACACTGTTTCAATCTCGAGGGTATGGTAGTTCAAACGCAATTTTAAGTGACCCCGATGTTATTGTAGTCTCCATTGATGGACTGGGTGCAAATGCACTGTCTGCTTATCAACAAGACTCTCTAGCGAACACCCCTAATTTAGATTCTGTGGCCAGTCAGTGTTTGGATTATACAGAGGCGATTTCAGTTTCGACCGAAGTCCTTCCGTCTCACGTTGCAATGTTTACGGGTCGATACCCAGGACAAATCAATATCGTCGATGATAGTGGGTTGTTAAAGTTTGCCTCCGAAACGTTGGCAGAACGATTTGCCCGAGAAGGGTATTCAACTGCTTTGTTCGCCAATTCCAGCGTGTTGAATATGGAAAGGGGATTCGCTCAGGGGGTTCAACTGATTGATACGGATGCACCCCTTGATATCTTTGGCTGGCAGATCCGAGGGGCAGAGAGTTATCGTTTGGGCGAGTGGTGGAGAATACTGGTAGGCACATCGATACAGCCTGAAGTCCCGATTCGAAATGCACGGTCCTTCTTTGAAAATTATGTGGACAGACCTGTTTTTGCGTGGATACAAAGTCAGATACCGGATCATTTGACCATCGAAGAATACCGTGAAACGGTAGAGTCACTGGATCGAGAAGTCGGGGACTTTGTACGAATGTTAGACGGGCGACCCGTAGATAGAAAGAGACTGCTGATCATCACCGCGTCTTTTGGAAACCACTTTGACTATGGAAAGTCTGATCGGCGAGGGATTTCGGAGTCTGTGATTCGAGTTCCAATGATCATCTGTCCGCTACAAGAAAGCATCCATCTACAACGACCATTAGACGGACAGGTTCGCACGGTGGATATTCCAAACACGATCTATGCTCAAGTAGGGTTTTCACACAATAAAGAAATCCCTTCCGTCGATATTTCGGACCGAGATAAAGATCACGTTGTATATCAAACGGTGCTTATGGGACGGGACCCAGAGTCGGATGATGGATTTGAAATGGGGTATCGGTTTCAAGCGTCAAAGTCAGACATCATGTACAAGTATACATGGATGACATCCTCAAAACAGCACGGAGTCTACAATCTAGACCGTGACCCTACCGAACTGGAGAATATAGTTGGAATCGCTGGAGATATGTCCAATGAACTTGCGACTGCCTTGACCACAGCCGCGTTGGCCATTCCCAACCTTAAGGTGTCGAAAGAGCAGACTGATCATACTGAGTTTCAGCCGATTCCATAATCCGTATAGGGGCGTATAGAGTCCAATAGTAAGATAAAGCGGCATAACTGAATGGCCCAACATCCATTGTGAAGAGAATTCCCAAGTGCATAGGAATTCCAATACAGGCAAAGATGGTGCGTGGTTTACATCGCATCACGAAACGCTGTCCCCAAGTGGGTGCATACCAGGGGGTATCGGTTCTGGATTCCCACAGCATCAAAATCCACATCATCGGTGCCCAAACTTCAAACATCCAAGTACCCAAGGTTCCCAACTGCGTCACCCAAAACCAAGGCGCCAAAAATTGATGGTCTCGCCATGACCACGTTGGTTGTTGAAGAATGTACCAGATTGCATCCATTTCACCGAAGGGAACCCAATGGGCACTGACCTTTTGGAGCCCTGTGGAGGCGTACATGATGATCAGTTGAGTCAGCAACAATCTGCGAACGATAGAGTATACCTGTGTATTGCTTTGCCATCTTCCTGTACGAACTTTACAGGACACCGAAAGTGTACAGTCATTCTGAACAAAGACCAGTAACCACAGAGCATTGGCGATGAGGTCATCATGACCACCGGTTGCCAATGGATTGTGCCACGAGATGGTATTCATCACGATCATTCCAACCAGTGCACTCAGTCGACCTGCGAACCCAACAATCAATCCGATAGAGGCAACAATACCCATCCACAGCATGGTTTCCACTGCCGATGGGGTCGCGCCGCCAAGTATGTCTAAGAGCCAAGGGACCTTTTTATAGTGCCTGATTCCCCCATGCACTTCATCTACCCAGATAGCCTGCCATACACCGCTAAGATAAGGGCTTAAGCAAGTGTACAGGAGGGTTAGTCCTATCGATACTCGCACCATTGCTATCGAGAAACCAGATTCTTTTTCCGACCAAAATCGAACCCATCGTCTCCAAATGGTCATGGTGTTTCACCGTTTGTTGTCGACAAAGGGTACGTGAGTGGAGTGTGATAAGAGCCCATGATATCCTGGTCGTTCAATATTTCAGTGTGACTCGGCAAAGGGTATCGCCACCATCGAAATCTAATTTGAGTTGCCGTAGGGAAGTCCTTAGATGCTTGAGTGCTCATGTACACAGCAAACCGATTGTATTGTCTTTTGTATCGACTCCAAGAGTATCGAAATATCGCAGGGCGAAACCGTCCATTTTCAATCAGCATCTCCATCCATTGATCTGGCTGATGGACTCTATAAACAGGTGTCCACTCATCGTCGATTTGCACATCGATTTCGAGTTTCGATGGAAACATGTGCGGAGCGACAAACAGTCTCCAGTTTTGATCTCCTCCAACGTATCGGTAATAGAGGCGGAACGGCTTGAGTGTGCTATTGCGAACCGTAGTCACGGACTGTGCGATGTCCCAAAGAGAATGTTCTAATTCTGTTGGAGAGGTATCTATGCCTATGGATTGAAGGTTTCGACTCCACTGACGAAATTCCGCCTGTACGGTGGGATGAGCCCAGTCTCTTTTAGACATCGCTCCCTCAGGTGCTGGAAGGGCCTTCAAGATGATGGCGATCAGATGAAGTACAATCAGTCCAGTGCGAAGATGAGGCCACATGTCTATTGATTCCCAAAGACAATATGGGTAAGTTCATCGTGCGATAGCGTAGGGTCGTCTGATGATTCACCGTTGACTTTGATACCGTTCGAATTCGGATCAACGTGAATCTGAATTGGGTGTCTGTCTGTATATATTTGGATGGAGTTCCAAGTGGGCTGTCCAAGTACATACTCTGTAGTACCAGCGATTGGGTATACCCCCATCATAGAAAATACTGCCCAGGCTGAGAGGGCACCCCCATCGTCATTTCCAGCCAGCCCAACAGGAGCGTCATCATACCGATTGTCCAGCAACCATTGGACCCACTGATTTCCTCCCGATCGATCGTTCAAAAGATAGAAATAGTACGGTACATGTAGGGTTGGTTCATTTCCGTGCCAGTAATATCGTTCAGGTAGACCGGGCAAGATTTCATCTGTGGTCATGTTGATAAAGAAACTCTCGAGTCTAGATAGAGACTCTTCTTGACCTCCCAAAATGGTGAATAATCTTTCGTAGTCATGGGGGGCCAACCACAGGTATTGTCTTGCGTTGCCCTCAGCATAGTCCTCGTCCCATTGATCTTCTGAGACAAAGTTACCAAAGGAATTTTTTCAAGTTACGTATTAGAAAATGTTAAAGCTGGAGATTTAATTCACGTTGGTGTACCCGAAGGAAAGTTTACATATCATCCAACAGTTAATGATCAAATTATAACCGGAATTGCAGCTGGAAGTGGGATTACTCCCATTTTATCGATAGCTAAATCGGTTATAAGTGCAAATAAAAAAAATGAATTTAGATTAGTCTATGGAAATAAATCTGTCAAAGATGAGATGTTTTCCCTTGAAATTACAAAATTAAAAAATCTTTATCCAGATCAATTAAAGGTTATTAATATTTATAGCCAATCTAACGAAAAAGAAAGCTTATTTGGAAGAATTGATGAGTCAATTATTAATTATTATGAAACTCGCTATGGCCTTGCTGATAAATATTTCATTTGCGGGCCTGAAAAGATGATCCATTCTGTTTCAGATGTTTTATTTAAAAAAAATATTTTAAAAGAGAATGTGTTTTTTGAGTTATTTAAAACTAATACTCAAAAGCTTTCAAAGAGTAATAATACTGAAAACTCAAAACTTGATATTATATATGAGGGGATAAAGCATGAATTAAATAAATCTAGCGGAAAAACTGTTTTAGAAGCAGCACTCGAATCAGATATTGATGTTCCCTATTCTTGTCAAGGCGGAGTATGTAGCAGTTGTATTGCAAAGGTTGTTGAAGGAAGCGTTACAATGAAAACTAATCAAATACTTACTGATGAAGAGGTATCAGATGGTCTTATACTTACTTGTCAAGCTGAATCCTCAGGTAAATATCTCAAGGTTGATTTTGATAATGTTTAGATCTTCTTATTTCCTAGAACTTCTAAAACTTTTTCAATGATCTCTTTTGGAGAAATTGTTCTAAATGCGTCCTCATATCCTCTAGGGATATGCTTTCCATATATAGAAGTTGGTATCCCTGGATACTTATTTCGGTCTGCACAAATTGAATACTCTTCTGGTTGATCAAATGGAGCAAAACCAGAATATGGGTGAGTTTGACCCCAGAGT
>CAJWHX010000129.1 GCA_913040875.1 uncultured Pseudomonadota bacterium
CACCAAACTTAGAAAGGTTTGCACCCCATTGTTTTTTAATAAGAGAAGTTGCATATCTTTTGAGATATATGTCATCGAATATATCAGTGTATGATGTTGGATCAACTTTACGATAACACTCTATGATAATATACTCACTATCAGCAATAATATCATTTTCCCAATCCATATCTATATAAAGACGATTTTGGTGTTGATTGAAACGTATAGGAGTTTCACCAACAAGAATATGTTCAAGGAAATCTAAATTCTGCATCTGTAACTGATAGTGCATAACTGAAGTTGAAGAAAAATCATAAAGATCATTTAGTCGTAGTTGATAACGAACATCAAAAAGACTTCCACCTCCACCAGTATCAGTTAAAGGAAGAACTCTTAAAATAGAAACAACAGCATCTGGTATAGGTATAAAATTATTTGCTTCTTGAAATGTTGAAGGTTGTGAACGATCCTACCGATCCAACGGCTCCGTCAGACATCGACGGACTGGTCCAAGAAGTTCGAGACTTCCTACTTGCAGAGAGTCAGCTGGGTGCGGTACTGGACTTGATTGAGAAGGTGGAACTTTTCATTACCAATGAAGAGCAACGAAAGGAATTGATTGCTTCCTTTACCAGTGAACGTGCAATTCGTAAGATCATATCTTCTTTGCCGAAAGCAGTCACAGAGCCACCACCAGAGTTGTTGCGTATTTTGGATATCTCTCCGATCAATCACCTGCCCGTGCTGATTCAGATCTTGAATGTAGAGCGCCGATTGTCCTCACGTTCTGTGTTGAGAAGTCTGTTGAGTCGATATGTTGAAGAACAATCGGATCAGGTGATCGCCTCCTTGTACAAGTTTGAGGACTCGGTCGCACTCGATTTGATAGAGGCTCTCTTTACGAAGAATAAAGAACTTGGGCATCAAATTGTTTGGACGCTGAGAGAGACTCAAAGTCCGCCGATTCTGCATAAGATTCTGAATATCTTGATTGAATTGGGTGCCTCTTTTAAATACAAGACTTGGCTCGTAGACCTGTTGCAGAACACCAAAGTTGAGGGTGTAAGAGCGAAAGTTCTTGGGCTAATTGGTGTTTTGGCCGAGCGTGAATTGTTTGAATTGCTCGAAGGTATTTTGCTCAATGACTTTAGTTTGAGCGAAGAGGAGGCGACATTGCTTGGTGAAAACCTAGTGAAGTCCCATGCAGGTCGTGCCAAGGTGTTGTTCATCGATTGGACTCAATCAAAGAAGTGGTATTCGGTCCGTCGTTTGACGATTCGTCGTTCCCAACAGGTTGCTGCCATATCGGGACTGAGTATTCTTCCTGGTGAAGCAGCCGTTGCACGGATATTGGAAGTCCGTACGGAAGCCGATGATTACTTGTCTGATTTTTGTATGAAGAGATTGGTGCATCGTCGCCAGCTTGGTGTGGTGTAAGGAGGCCTTGTGGAAGAACTGAATCTAGATGCTTCACAAGAAGCCCTTGGGAAAGCTCTTGATCGTGCGAAAATGGGCGAAGATCAAGACTTGGCAACGCAGGTTCGTGATGCTGGAGAGCGGTTGGTTCGGTTGCTCTTTGGTCTGATTAAGTTGACAGAAATTCATGATTTGAGTAATGATGCTTTTGTGAAACCATCGGAAGAGTTTAGCGCTGTCATGACGACGGCATATGAACTGTTGGGCGCTATTCATATCGTGACTGTAGAAGACCAAGTGTTTTTAAATGACATCCGCATTCGTTTTGGTCGAGGTGATTCAGTGGTGTTGAGTTCTGCCCTCGCTCCTCATCAAGTGGGCGGTATGTCGTTTCACAAAGTTCCAACGCCGGCAGAAATCCGCAAACTCTCCGGATTATTTGCTGCGGATCCAGCAGAAGAGGCTCCTAGAGCTGCTTTGATTGAGGTCTTTACGCAGGCAGGTCTAGACTTCGTTGATTTGATGGGGATCTATCGATTCAGAGTCAGTGGAGAGGGTGTCATCATAGAAAAAGATAGCGCTCAGATATCTGCCCGTGCAGCATCATTGGTGGATGAGGCTTGGGACAACTTGAGTGCGGACAGAAATCCGAATCCGTTGCCGTTGCGCCGTGCTGTAGCTGATATCTTGGAAACGTCGGATGAAGCAGATGTGGCAGGTCTAGTTGAGAACCCAAACAGTAAAAACCAGTACGGAGATCACGCGCTGCAGGTCTGCAAGTTTAGTCTATTTATTGCTAAGGAACTCGGTCTGTCCGATGAAAACATTCAAGATTTGGGTGTGGCTTCGATGTTTCACGACATGGGGTACGCTTATCGAGAAGGCGCTGATCCGACCATTGGTGAAGCGGGATATGCACCACCATTTGAACGTCATGGTGCAGCAGGTGCACGCATGCTGCTTAAGCAACGTGGGTTTAACTCAGCGAAGATCCACCGTGCGCTCGCGGCATTGGAACATCATAGAGATTATGATCAAGAATCTGGGAAACCGGCTTTATTCGCCAGAATTATCCGAATTGCGGAAGACTTTTCCAATATGAGCTCTAGACGGGGTGGTGGGTATACTCCTCATGAGGCTTTGGCAAGGATGGCTGGGGCTTCCGGCACTCGGTATGACCCGGTGATGATGCAGGCTTTTGTGAATCTAATGGGTAAGTACCCACCAGGAACGCTCCTAGATGTCGAGATCCCATTGGCGATTGGAACATATACATTTGTTTTGATGTCCAGTTCTTTAACGCGCTCACCAGAGAGCTTTGAGACTCCGTTATGTCGATTGATTCAGCTGCCAGACGGTACCGATTGTCCTGAATCTTATTCTGGTAAAGTGATCGACTTGGCCAAGCGTCCACATAGGGTTGTTGCTGTACGAAGTCAAATTTGAGTGAGATATCACAGTGTGCAGGGTGTTGCCGATTCTACTGAGTGGGATAGATCTTGACATAGGCATAGATAAGTGAGATACTTAGATGTCACTGATTGTCACTCTTGGTAGAGGTTACTGTGCGCGTATTGCTCATTCGTCCACCCGCTCGACACACCGTTGAAAGCGAGGTTCCCGAAGCTGTCGAGGCTGAAAACTTGTCTTACCCACCACTGGCGTTGTTATCGCTAGCGGCTTTTGTACGCGATCAATCCCACCACGTATGTGATATCTTGGATGCTCAACTCGACCATTTGTCGAATGAGGAGATGGAGTCCGAGATTCGAGCTTTCAAACCCGATGTGGTTGGGATTACGTGTTTCACTGTACAGCTGGTTGACGTCATGCACTCCATTCGCGCTGCCCGTAGAGCAGGTGTGCAGTATGTTGTTTTGGGCGGTCCACACATCAATGATTTTCCCAAAGAGTCTTTGGCTCTTGAAGGTGTCGATGCTGTTGTGAAAGGCGAAGGTCAGCAGCCACTTCTAGAGCTACTCCGTGTCTGGGAAGCCGGAGATATTGCCAAAGGAATAAAAGGTGTGATTGCACATCCTGACGATCCGGTTCCAGAAGAAGACGTGTATTTTTCCAATGATTTAGACACATATCCAATTGTAGATCGAACCCTTGTGGATTACTCTCGTTATTATGATGTGATGGGCGAAGGGGGTATTTTTACCACGATGGTGACCTCTAGAGGCTGTCCATATCGCTGCACCTTCTGTAATACGCCCCGCCATCGCTATCGTGTACAGTCACCAGAGCGTGTCTGTGATGAAATTGAAGCCTGCATTGATTTGGGGATTCGAGAGATATACTTCGTTGATGATACGTTCAATATTACCAATCAGCGAGTGCACGATTTGTGCGATGAGATCATTCGTCGTGATTTGAAGTTTTCTTGGACAGTTCGTTTCAGAGTCAAAGGCGTAGATCGACCGTTGCTCGAAAAGATGAAAGCGGCAGGGTGTTCTCGTATTCAGTTGGGTGTTGAGCAGGGAACAGAGGAAGGTCTTCTTCGTTTGAAAAAAGATGTAACCTCTAGAGAAATCGAGCAAGCCTTCCGTTTGTGTAGAGAGGTTGGTGTCAATACGGTTGCGTACTTCATGATTGGAACGCCTGTAGAGCGTACGCGTCAGGATGTACTCGATACAATTGAATACAGCATCAAACTGAAACCAGACTTTGTGATGTACAATATTATGACTCCTTTTCCGGGGACTACGTTGTACGACGAGGGTGTGAGAGATGGTGTACTCAATCTCGATCCGTGGATTGATTTTATGGAAAATCCAACAGAAGAGTTTAAGGCACAGGTGTGGGATGAGTATTTCACTCGCGATGAGCTGAGAGATCTTCTACATTTTGCCTATCGTCGATTTTATTGGCGTCCAACCTTTGTGGTCAGCAATCTTTTCCAGATTCGAAATGTCTCTGATCTTACCCGCAAAGCGAAAGCCGGTTTGCGTCTGTTGGTGAGCTGATGGAGACGCTTACTCAGACGCTTACATGGTCTAACCTCTACAAAAAGTTATAGTAGAGTATGCACCTAGATTCTTTGAAGGATTCCTCATGCCAAATGCACTAGACCCACAACAAGAAGAATTTCACGTCACCTTGATGACGATTTACAGTGTTGAAAATGCTGGGATCCGCTATGTGTCGGCGGCATTACAACGTGAAGGATTTGATACCAGTATTATATTTCTTCGAGATTGGGTGCACAATTCCTTAACCATGCCTACAGATGAAGAGATCGAAATTGCGATGGAGGTAATATCTCAAAAGCAGCCCAAATTGATCGGTCTTGGATTTATGTCATCACTCTATCCAATCGCCCTTGAAGTGACTCGTCGTATTCAAGAACGGTTCCCTCACATTCCAATTATTTGGGGTGGTATTCATCCAACATCGGTTCCTGGAGAGTGTATTCCAGAGGTGGACTACCTTTGCGTTGGTGAGGGTGAGATGGCGACTGTAGAGCTTTGTAAGGCGATTAGAGACGGAAAAGATACCACCAGCATTCCAAACATTTGGGCCAATGTCGATGGTACGATTCATGAGAATACGCCTCGCCCACTCACCCAAGATTTGGACTGGCTGCCGTATCCAGATGTCCGAGATGACAACAAGTTCTACATCGAAAAGAACAGCTACACGATTGAAGAGCCGTGGAAGCGAACAGCAGAGTACCGTATTTATTTTTCCAGAGGGTGTCCCTATAACTGTTCATACTGCTACGTCTCGATTTTGAGAGATGTCTACAACGAGAAGGGAAAGAAATTCTATCGAGCCCGATCGGTTGATCACATCATGGGTGAATTGAGAATGGCTATGAAACTGTTTCCAAAGGTGGCTCGAATCAAAGTCGATGACGATACCTCATTTGCCTTTGGTGACGCGTGGATGACCGAGTTCTTAGAACGGTATCCAAAAGAAGTGGGGATTCCTTTTGAATGTATGTTGATTCCACCGATGCTCCGTCCAAACATGATTCGAAAGCTAATGGCGGCGGGTCTTGTGCGAGTTCAAACAGGAATTGAGTCGGCATCTGCAGAGGAGTCCGTAGAGTTCCACAATCGGTCTCCTGGAAACAAGTCAATTATGAATTTTGCAGAGGCCAACAAAGAACTGGGATTGAATATCGTTTATGATGTCATCATCGACAATCCTCATGCGACAGAAAAGATGAAGTTGGAAACGGCAGAGTTCTTACTTGAACTGCCGACACCCTATGACATTTATTTCTATTCGCTCAATTACTTCCCCGGAACTGCCCTCACCAAAGAGGGCCTCGCATCTGGAGATTTGGATCCAAATCTTGTAGAAGGCAAGACAACCAAGGCCTGGCGTCAGTTTCGTGTTTCGATGGACTGGCCTCGTTCAGATGAAGACCGATTCTATTTGGCAATTTACTCGTTGGCGTCCAAAAGCATTGTTCCACGTTCACTCATTCGAAATCTGTTGGACAACAAAGAATACTGGAAGCAAAACATCGATCCTGTTTTCTACTTGGCATGGGCTGCAAATTATGGCAAGATGTTCTTTGTGGCATTGCGATACTTCAGAAATGGGGAGTTGACTTGGTTCAAGGTCCGACAATACGCATCGCTCAAACAACTAATTTCTCAGTAAAGCCAGTTTGAATAGGAGCCTCAATGGGGTTGCGCAGTCGATTGAAGAACAAGATTAAAGGAACCTTAGAAGGTGTTGGCGCCTTAGCAAAAGTCATCCACGATGAAGCGAATCACCCTGGCCGGCCTCAGCCTCATATGGCAGCGCGGAACCCTTTGTGGGGTGGTGGAGAGGTCGAGAGAGCAGATAAACCAACATCTGAAGACGAAAATTACGAAAAGGAAGACAAGGAAGCAAAGGAAGAAAAAGAGGATCAGCCAACAACTTCAGTCGATCAAGGTTCGTCAGGTGAAGCGGAAGCCGACTATTGGTTTCTCCACGATCCAGATGGTGAGGCCGACGACTGGTCCAAAACAAACCCCAAGAAATAATTCAGTTGCATGGAGTCTGATCCTGATCTAGATGCTCTCCAATCTTATGTTGCTGGTGTTGTCACTGAGTTGATGTCAGCATGGTATTTGGCACACGCGATAGATGGTGAGAATTTTACACCTGCAGTTTCAGAATTGATCGATCAGTTTCGTCATCCAAGGCCCATTCTGAAAGGTTTTGAATTTGAGGATAACTTTGAGCGCTTAGAGAGGTCCATGGTTTTGTTGTCGACCGCAGAACCGAACGAACTCGATAGATATGTGACGGAAGGAGTGAGCATGGGGCAACACTTGGTAGAGCACGTGTTGTCAGAGCAAGGATTGGATGTCGCATCGTTGAAAGATATTGTTCTCATAGAATGGGCAGCGGAAGATTTGTCGAGTCAAGCCGATGTCATCGTTCGATATCGAGACGCCGCCGGTGAACTTAGAAAGGGAGAGTATTCTGCCAAGTCGGGAGATTCTCCACCCGCAGCCCAGAGCCGAGGATTGGGAGCATATCACTTATCCGTATCTCAGTGTAGGGAGTTTTATCGTCAAGGTGTACAGGCGTGGCTAGAGCAGAATCCTGTGTTGTATCCCACCTTTCATCAGCATGGATATGAGATTGTTATCGATGGACAGATCTTACAAGGAATTATGGATGTTAACAATCATTGTGTGTCAGATGAAGGTGTGGATTTGGAACATGTTCCACTAGAATTTTATCAGGCTTACGAACAATGGAATGCCTTTGGAAACGTAGCGATGTGTGATGCATTGTTGCACCACATGTCCGCATCGGTAGAAGGAACGTGCATGGCATTTAGACTGGTCAATGAGTATTTAAATTTAGCAGAACAGTCTGGTGCTGTCTTGTATGTTCTACAACCAGACTCACCCCCATCCTTGCAAAGTGAGTTGTTGAAAGCCTGTGCACAGATTCGAAAGGATGGCCTTAAGGGGAATATTGCGGGAGAAATACGCCGGAAGTCGAACGTTGCCACTTGGACGATTTGTGACATCAATGGTCATGCAGTGATTGGTATCATGATCCGGAATGCTTTTGGGCGGGGACCGAAACCAGGAACGGGAAGGGCTTACTCTGTTCCAGAAAGGGTTAAAATTCAGATGACATTGGCAGATGGCGGTCGATATGGCGGTGATGTTTTGGCTAGGTTCAGCAAATCGAGTTGTGTATTGAGTTCATGAGGCTCCAAGCCTCAATACTTTAAATCCAGTTTGGGATGTCACATCCATATGGTTTTCTCTTAAGAGGTTGAAAGAGAATTTGAAGAGCTGAGGCTTTCTTGGTCATGTGACCTCCAAAAATACAATCAAAATATACCTGATACAGTAGTGTAATAATTGTATTGAAACAATGAAACAAGAAGGGGGCTGTTCTAAAACAGCCCCCTATGACAGACTTTTTAAGTGCTGTTAGGAACGTCCAACGTGTCCTGATGGATGCTCTTTTGAAAACTGTAGATAAGAACTTCGAGTTTTCATGATGGTGTTTAGTTTACCGATGTTGTACATCGATACTGCTTGTGCGGCTGCTCTTGCCTGACAATTGTTTGTTTTTTTCGGGTTGAAGTAGATATCTGTAAATCCATCATACTGTGCGAGTTCTTCAATGAGCCCATCTTGCTGTATTAAACCATTGATATACAGCCATGTGAAGAAGCTTTCACTTGGTGCTGATGGCCAAGCATTTTGTCCATATCGATATAGACTGATACGGTCCATTTTGGCATCTTTGATTTTTGATTTGACTTCTTTTCCTGTGAGTCGGAGCCATTCTGGATGTGGCCCGACCTTCTTGCTGCCGTATTGTCCAACTTTTGAACTTTGATAGATGGCTTCGACACTGTGAGTCTGAATATTGGGTTCGTCTTCAGTTCCAAAGTTTATGGTTACGTTCAGATTGAAAGCACTGAGGCTTTTCCCCAATTCGGTATTGGATGCGGTTGAGATCTCTAGGATATTCTTGAGTTTGTTGTCCTTTGCAGCCTCGTGAAGAGATAGGACTCTTTTACGAGCCTGGGATTTTGCCATTCCTTTACCCCAGGGGAATTCGATTGTGTTTATTGCAACATATGGAGTACGGTCAATTGAGA
>CAJWHX010000130.1 GCA_913040875.1 uncultured Pseudomonadota bacterium
CCGCCAGTCTTTTAGAAAAGGACGGTCTCAGTCTCATCGCAGGTATTATTCTGACGCCGGTAGCACTTCTCATTGCTGGCGGAGCGATCTATTTTGCACTGACCTTTGGCGTTGACGCCGTCACAGAAACATTTAAACCGATGATCAAAGGATTCTTAGGGATGTCCTAAGTCCAAAACCCTAAGATTTATTGGATAGATTGAAGGTCCACTTCTCTGCTCGAAGAAGCGTAGTTTGATCTGTACAGTCCATCTGTAGTGGAGTTAAGACCACAGCCCCCTGTTCACACCAATAGGCATCGGTGTCAGACTTGGGCATTGGAAGTGGTGGTCCACCAATCCAAAAGTACGTCCGTCCACGAGGGTCCTTCTTTTCGTGCACACCAGATTTGTATTCTCTATGTCCCAATGGTTTAACAACAATTTTAGGTGTCTCTTCTTTCAACATCGCCGATGCTGGAAAATTAATATTCCACAATTCAGGTCCCTGACTACGTTCAAATAATGAGGTGATGATTTGCTGAGATAATCTGGCGGCCCGCTCATAAACAGACATGCGTTCCGCTTCGCTAGAATACTGAACATCTTCCAAAACAGAAATTGCCACGGAGAACTTCCCTTTAAAAAAACCCTCTCTAGCCGCAGCTACTGTGCCAGAGTAATAAATATCGGTCCCAAGATTGGCACCCATGTTGATTCCAGAAACCACAACATCGACATCGGGACAAATATAATTCAGACCAAAATACGTACAATCTGCTGGTGTTCCAGTGAGATGATAGGAATTGTTGTCAAACAATTTTAGGTATAAAGGGTCATGTAATGTAAAAGAATGCCCCTTCGCGGATTGTTCACGAGATGGTGCAACGAGAAAAATATCCCCTTTCGGAAAGACTTGCATCAAGGATTTAATCCCCATTGCAGCGTAGCCATCATCATTTACCAAAAGCAATTTCATCGCTTCTCCATTTTTTATTTGAAAAACTTACTCCAATACGTTGCGAAATCGATCGGATCTATTAAAGTAAAAGTACGTTGATAGTCCCTCAAGTCAACACAACTCCCAAACATAATTCTTCCACCATCCTTCCCTCTTGGACAGAATACCAATGAACACCCTTGAAACTGCTCTCTTCGGGCTTACCTCCCCAGATCCGATCAAATTTGACAACAGCTATGACACACTCCTTTTGGACGACGATGAACGGCTGAACAATGACTTAATTGATTCCATTGAAACAAACCACAATGCTCCAGATTTGACCAAAACTCTGTTGCAAATCTTGTGTTTCCGAGCCACGCAGGCCAAGAAGGAACATCGTTGGTGCCAACGTATTCAAGGAACATTTACCTTCTCTCGCTATCTAAATATTTTGCTTCAATCAACAGAAGATGTCAACGCTGGACTTCGTATGGAAGCCATTCAGTGCTTGAGCGACATCTTCGAACACAACATGAGCGTCAGTGAACTAAACACCTTGAAAATCAAATACCCGCAGGCAATCTACCCCCTCTGTTATCCACAGGCTGTAGATTCTTCCGTTGCTACATTAGAAGGTATCGCGGACTCAGACACAGACGTTAACGTCCAGTTGCTAGCAGCTGTCACAATGCGAAAAATCCAAAAGGAATATGCCTCATTTTACAAACTTGGATTGGTCGACAACACTCATTATAATGAGCTTGAACAATGCGTCATGCACAAGTGATTGATCGATAATAATTATTCCAAAATTATTATCCGACAATCGCTCTTAGCAATATCTTCGACGGAACATACAATAGATTTCAAATCCGGATACAAGACTACTCTTTTGGAATTGTAAGTGTAGCCCACAGTAGGAATGGATGAATCAACTACATAAACATCCTATTTTATGAGCATTTTGATGCACAAACCGAGCACCTTTGGGTGCTTGTTTTGTATTCAAAGAAGAATACTGCGTTGTTTTTAGGCAACTTGACATGCCGCACTCCTTTATTTCGGTTAAAAAAACACACCTTCCCACATACGAGGTCTTTATGTCTAGCAAGTTTACTGGTTCTGATTTCTACAATATTGACGCCCTTTTGACTGAAGAAGAGCGAGAAATACGTGACAACACACGCGCATGGGTTGAAGAACGATTTCTATCACAAGACCACACCACTGGTCTTTCAGTCATCGAAACCCACTGTGCCAACGGTACCTTTCCAAAAGAATTGGCGAAGGAGTTTGGTGACAACATGCTACTGGGTGTAAATCTTGAAGGCTACGGTTGTCCAGGCATGTCGAACATCGCCTATGGTCTGGCTTGTCAAGAACTGGAGCGCGGGGATTCTGGCCTACGCTCTTTCGCTTCTGTACAAGGGTCACTTTGTATGTATCCAATCCATGCGTTTGGAACTGAAGAACAAAAGAATAAGTACCTTCCCAAAATGGCTTCTGGTGAACTCATTGGCTGCTTTGGCCTGACAGAGCCAGACCACGGTTCCAATCCGGCTGGTATGGTCACTCGTGCTGTAGATGACGGGGACTCGTACATTTTGAATGGTGCCAAGATGTGGATTACCAACGGCACAATCGCTGACTTGGCAATCGTCTGGGCTAAACTCGGTGGAGACACCCAGAAACATATCCATGGATTCATCGTTGAGAAAGACGACATTGGATTCAGTGCACCTGAGATGAAAGGGAAGCATTCTTTGAAGGCATCGGTCACATCTGAGCTTGTATTCCAAGACTGCCGAATTCCAAAAGACAGATTGCTCCCTGGAGTCAATGGGTTGCGCGGTCCCTTCTCCTGTCTCAACAATGCACGCTATGGGATTTCGTGGGGCGCTCTCGGTGCTGCGATGGCTTGTTTTCACTCAGCGACTGACTATGCGTTGTCTCGAGAACAGTTTGGAAAGCCGATTGCGGGATTTCAGTTGGTCCAAAACAAACTGGCTTGGATGCTCCGTGAAATCACGAAAGGACAACTGCTGGCGTTCCAGTTGGGCAAGATGAAAGACGATGGCACCATGATTCATCCGCAAATTTCTCTGGCTAAGATGAACAATGTGGATATCGCTCTCCAGATTGCGAGAATCGCTCGGGATATCCACGGCGCAAACGGAATCCTTGCCGAGTATCCAATTATGAGGCACATGGCGAATCTCGAGAGTGTGTATACCTATGAAGGTACCCATGACATCCACAATCTCATTTTGGGGAACTACATCACTGGAATCCCAGCATTTGAATAGCGCCCTTTCCAATTGATAAAACCCCGCCTACGGTGGGGTTTCTTATTTTGTAGCACAACACATCTTTGGAGCACATCGTGTCAGACAATCCATTCAAGGTAGACCATTGGGACGTTGTCCCCGGATTCAACTTCACAGACATTACCTATCACAGGGCCAAAAATCAAGGTACCGTGCGAATCGCTTTCGATCGACCAGAATGCTTGAATGCCTTCCGCCCACAAACGGTTGATGAGCTGTACATCGCCCTCAATCACGCTCGACAAACCAGTGATGTCGGATGTGTTCTCATCACCGGAAATGGTCCATCCAGTAAACACGGAAAATGGTCCTTCTCGAGCGGTGGAGATCAGCGAATTCGCGGGAAAGATGGGTACAAGTATGAAGGCTCATCTGGTGAAGTGGACCTAGCCAAACTCGGTCGTCTACACATCTTGGAAGTCCAACGACTCATACGCTTTATGCCAAAAGTCGTGATTGCTGTGGTTCCTGGATGGGCTGTTGGAGGCGGACACTCCCTACACGTTGTCTGCGACATGACCATTGCCTCAAAAGAGCATGCGGTGTTCAAACAAACAGACCCTGATGTCGCATCATTCGATTCTGGATTTGGTTCCGCCTACCTCGCAAGAATGGTTGGACAAAAGCGGGCTCGAGAAATCTTCTTTTTGGGACTCAACTACAGTGCCGACGAAGCACTTGCAATGGGAATGGTGAACGCATCCGTTCCACATGCGGAGATAGAGGATAAGGCATTGGAATGGGGAGCACTCATCAACAACAAGTCTCCGACCGCAATGAGAATGCTGAAATTTGGGTTCAACCTAATTGATGATGGACTCGTCGGACAGCAACTGTTCGCTGGCGAAGCGACACGACTCGCATACGATACAGCAGAGGCACAGGAAGGACGAGAGTCCTTTTTGGAAAAGAGAGAGCAAGAGTTCAACAAGTTCCCCTGGCATTATTGATGTCTTCAACGTGGATCTCTCCGCAGTTGTATGAGATTTTAACGCACGGTGTTCACCAAGATCTTTCATTCTATCAACAGCAGAGCCTAGACCACCTAGGACCCATCCTAGACATTGGAGCTGGACTGGGTAGAATCTCCGCCCCTCTTTTAAAAAACAATCAACCAGTCGTACTATTGGAACACAATCCACACATGTGTACCGAACTCTGCAGAAGATTGTCAGAACTCTCAGAAGATACACAGCAAAAGGTTTGGGTTCTGGAACAAGATGCGACAGCCATTGACCATCTGGATACACATGCACTAGAATTTGGAGACCCCAATGGTCTGCCAGAACAGTTTTCTCTGATTGTTGTGGGACTTCGAACGATTCATCTCTTTGATCAAAACGAGCGTCATCACATTTTATCTTTGGCCAAACGACTGTTAACACCGAATGGTGCATTGATACTTCACTACAGTGACCTCGCAAAAGCCCCACTACAATCTAGCTGGAAATTGGTGGCGGAACATTCCTTAGAAGAGGGTACAATTGAGGTGGAAGAATGTTTTTTTCTCCACACTCCCAGTCAGATGTATCATTTGAGACATCGAATTTGGCAATCCAATGAACTTGGACAGCATGTTGGAAGCTGGAGAGTGGCACACAACCTGTATGCCATTGATTTACAAGCATTGATAAATCAGCTCTCAGACATGGGGTTTCAGACCATCCAAAACCCATCGTTGCATGGTACAGAATCCTTCATCGTAGCCAAAGTGTAATCCAACTGAAATCGGTTACACTACTGAATAACGTTGTCAGATTGGTAAAGGTATGCACAAACTGGTAGAAAGATTCAAACCCCACATCCATCAAGCCCCCATTACGGCCTCCGCTTATGACGTACAAAGTCAAACCACAGCGACAGCCGATGCAACAGGACACATCGTTGTATACCGTGGGAGTCCACCCAGACCCTTTCACACGTTTCAAATGAATGGGGCCATTCAAGGTGCAATGACCTTATCTCAAGGAGGAGAGCGTTTGGCTGTTGGAGATGCCAACGGAAGTCTGATGGTGATGAATTTGAATACGACATCTCCCCACTTTGAAGAAAAGCGAGAGGGAGCACGCGGTACAGTTCGTGCTTTCAGAGCCCTCGCAATGAATCCAGGTGGCACGGTTGTTGCAGCCTTGTCCAAAGACAACATCGTGCGTGTTTGGAATACCCAAACAGGTGAACGACAAAACTTCAAAGGGTTTATGGGTTCCGCCATTGAGTTTGATATGCGTGGGGAACGTCTGTTGTTGATTGGAGAAGATGGTCAACCCAAGTTTCTCCATCTCAAAAGGCAAGAGATCTTTCCGTTTGACAAACCCTTCACCCCTATTGAGCATCTTTGCTTTTCCAGAGATTATCAGCACATATTTGCAGCAGGTCCTGGAGGATTCATCGTCTATCAAACTGCGACTCTGCAGATTGTCAATGGTCAGGCTGCGCAAAAGATGTCCGGACTCGTCTCCATTGTGTCTCACCCCTACGAAAACAAAGTCGCGATGTTTTCCAACCGATCGGCCTATCTCATAGACATCCCCTCGTTGGAATTCACAGGGAACTTCTCACATGGTGCACCAACACCAAGTAATTCTGGACTGTGGACGCTTGAAGGTGTATCCATTGGTGGTGCAGATGGTATCATGCACTCTAAGGAAGGAGAGAGTGCAGTTCCATCCACAACGGGCGTATACGCTTGTGGTGAGTACCGACTTCTGATGCACCACAACCAGCTGACCATCTTTACGAAAAGTGGTCGGCATCATCATCTCAAACTTCCGCATCCGGCAGTCGCTGTTAAACTTTCAAGGAACGGACAGGTGTTCATCGTAGCCTATGCACAGCATCCAATACAAGCGTACCAAATCAAAAACGGGCAAGCAGTTAAGATCTTAGACGGTCCACCAACAAGTGTGAACCCCAACAGTATTTGGGCCAGTCCGAGTGCCGTTGCGGTAGAGTTAAGCGGAGGTGGTTGCAACTGGTGGAACTTTCAAACAGGACAAGGTCTACAAATCCCATGGGCGACAAACATCTGTCTAACGGAAGGAGGCAAATGGCTCGGAGTGGTAACACCGCAAGGTCGAATTCAAATTATTGATACCAGAACAGGTAAGAAAGCACTGGTCGACCCCAAGCCAACCTCCTCAACCCCGATTGTACACATTGCATTTATGGGAAAATCTTCGATATTGCTTGCGCTAGACAATGAAGGCTACCTCATGTCTTACGACCTCTCTCAAGGACTTATCGAGGGGGCACACGGTGAAGACATTATTCAGGTCAACAGTCTAGTACATCGTCTACAAGGTTTGCATGGTGGTGAAATTGCCATGCTACTGCTCAAATCGAACGATGATACAAATCATCCGTCACATGGACAGCTTCTGGTACTTCCAATCAAAGATCTGAGTGGCGCGTCTTTGTTTGAATACATCCCCTTGAACTGCTCTCTCAACTCAAAAACAGGTAGCATTCTTCAACCGGCACCGGCGAGTGCAGCACTCGAAGAGCAAATCATCTCGAACAATACAATTCTTCCTGGACTTCAAAATCCAGTTGTATACAGATCGCTGCCAAACAGTGAATGGATTGTATTCAACGAGCAAACGACACTCGCAATGAGCAGCAATGTCTACAACCAACTCTGAGTACTTTCGGTTTTTGAACATCACTCTTGGACTCGGTATCCTCAGCGCCCTTCCATTCTATCAACATCCAATGGGCCTACAAAGACCCGATGCGTGGATGTATACGATTTTACATCAATTCTTACCTGTGGTTGCCCTCTTGCGTTTCCATAGACCACAGTATACTCGTCCAACAGCCCCTACAATTTGGCGGGCAGTAAAGATTGGTCTCAGTGTCGAACTCGGACTTCTCTGCTTATTGGGATGGTCTATATGGATAGGAGATCTCCATATTGATCTGACTTTCCAGGGATGTAAAGACTGGCTCGAAGTGCAGATAGGTCAACAGATTGAATTGACCGAATTGCCCATGCCCGGTTTACCATCAGACTTTTACACGCTTGCCAAATGGGTTTTTATTGGCAGCTTTGGATTGCCTTGGCTTCTGTGGTGGGTGTACCTTCCTCATGAATTTGTATGGCGTGGTTGGGTTTGTTCATGGGCAAAGACGCCAACAGATTGGATGATTCTATCAACGTACTGGACTGCGTGGCAGTTACCAGTCTGGTTGGTAGAACCGCAGTGGCATCTAGGGTGGTGGATCAACAACGGGGAGCTGTTTGCACAACAGGTTGTATCCACTTGGCTAGTGGGAACCATATTGTTTCGATTCCAAACAAAGCATCGATCGATTGCTGTCACAGCGCTACTGGTATCCATACTAACTGTCAGTGAAACGTGGGCCATTCTGATTCAAGACACCGTTCCATTCCCCAATTGGTTGTGGATTGGTTGGAATGGTTGGTGGGGCTGTATGGGGATGACCGTCTGGCTCATTTGGACCATACGGAATCAACCCGAAACCGCTTGACCGTCATTATTCCTTCAAGTTGTTCAATGCAGAACGAACACCCACGACCAAGCAAAACAGGGAAAAGGCACCACACAAACCGCCCCATACCCAGTATGGAAGAAACAAGGCCTCTGCGATGTGTGCAACATCTGAAGGCATCGCCCCACTAGCAGTTTGAGCCGTCGGCGTAAACAGATAATCTCCTCTGGAGAATACGGACAAAGCCAGCTGAATCCCCACAAAATACGCAGCAATCTGCTGCAATCCTTTTCCCGCAGAACTAGCCAACCAGAGGAATACAATCGCAACACCACCGACAAATGTCAGACCAAAAAGATTTCGAACCACAAAAACTTCTGCCAAAATCAATCCAAAGCCCAAGACAAAGAACAGTGCCTTTGCACGATGTGCCATTGCAAAGAACAACGCTCCAACAATCGCAGGTCCCACTAGACCACCCGCAGAAACAAATGCACCCGCCAAATTTCCCTGCGTCGAAGTATAGGCCACACCAGAAGCGTCCGAATGCAAATAGAACTTGTGAAAGTCTCCTCCCACCAACAACGCTGCCAAACCGTGCCCCATTTCGTGAGCCAAAGTACTCAATAAAATGAGGGGGTACCCAATGATACTTCCATATGGAATGACATAGAGCAATATGGTCAATACAACACTGCTCAGCAAGAATCTTGTCCCGTGTCGTTCAACAGAATCATTCACACTCGTCTCCGAAATCCCAAAAGACACAAAC
>CAJWHX010000131.1 GCA_913040875.1 uncultured Pseudomonadota bacterium
ATATTTTATTTGTAACTTACTCTTCTCTAGTTTCTGATAAATCTTACTCACAGATTCAGGAATGGATAGGAGATGATTTTGATGGAGTAATGTGTCGAGTGATCACACGTACTACAACTACGTACAGTGCTCTAAATGCAATTCAGATAAACAGCAACACTGTCTTGTATATACAAAGTGGCTTGCCAATGATTCTATCACAAGACACACTTCGATCACATCGTCAACATAGACCCGTGTTCTTAAAACCAAACGCGGCACACCCAATCCCATCGGACACAGAAACCATACAGTTCAATGATGGTATTTTGACCATTACGTATTGAGTTAAGCCTTCTGATCAAGTCTCATTACGGTATACAATCCAACATTTCAGGTGTACGCATTCCCCAATCACAAGTCTCATCACACAATCGAATATCATCTTCTGTACAGGCTTCTCCATCGAGTGCTGGAAAGTTGACTTCTCCATCGCGGAAATACTCTGGTACTACGGTAGCCGTACAATCACAACCTTCTAAATGGTCTACTGCTCCACCTCGAGTCCCCAAATATCGTACGGTAAAATTCACCATGTACGCATCGGTGTCAAATACTCGGAAAGTCTGTGCGTTGTAAATACCATGCTGACCGGCCGGTCGAAGCAGTGGAACGCGAAAAGAGTCATAGCTTCCGTCATCACGCTCACGATTGATGCGAAGTGCTTTACCAGGCTCTGAGTTGGGCACATCATAAAAGACTTCTTGACCCTCAACATCTTCCGGACATTCATGCTCTCCAATCAAAGCTGACCAATCGGATGGCCCACAACTAAACTCTGCCACACCATCTGAAATGTCGTCCACATCATACAGAACATTTGGATTGATCGGATTGTCTCCGTATCGCTGCATCATCGCGTCGCCTTCTATCACGTAGGTATCAACTAGATGCTGATCTACAGATACACCATATCGTTCATCGGGCATAAAGATCTCTCTCCAACCATATTCAGCCGGATACTGCTCTTCATCTCGCAGCCAAGAGCCGAAGTGACCACTGACACGACCCATGGCAATACCAGTGTTGACAGGAACATTGACATCTCCCGCTGTAGGCATCATCAATACATGCGTGCCTCTGGCGTATGGGTCATAGTCAAAATTCAAGGGTTCCATGAAGCTATGCGAGCCCCATACTCCGGGGTCAGCCATCGACAAAGCCGACTGAGCAAACGCCATGAACTGAGCAAAATCGGGGGTGTTTCGTTCGTATCCGAGACCCTCCTGAAGCACGACAAGCGTCGATCCTTGAGCATACCGAGTTCCTTGAAAAACAACTTCCTGCTGAAACGTATCGATGCTACCCAGAGATTGGTCCTCTCTATACACTTCGATCAGGATTCCATCGGCGAGTTCTAGATTGTCTGAAACCATTCCCGGTTCTGTACTTTGCTCACCTAGACCAAGGAGCGATCTACGCGTGATTGGATCCAATGCATCGGCGGGCATACCAAGACGAAACCACCCTCGCTCATTGATGACAGTTTCCTTCGATTCTCCAGAATTCAGGTTGGTCGCAACAATTCGATCGCCCGGTTGGACACCTTCCAATGTGGCAAATTCTCGAGTGGCATCTCGTGCATTGTCATTGGCAATAAAGGCAAATCGTAAATCTCCCCCCTTCAGTCCATCTGGGGCATCCGTTTTGAGACAATCACGATCGGTGGCTTCCCCCATTGGAATTGGGTTTTGGTGAGAGTCATGAGGAATACACCCCACAATCAATTGACCGAGCATCGGCATCACAACCGCATCTGGAACACCAGCTTGTCTAGCGCGGACACTGATATCTACCAAGCCTGCGCCTCCAGCATTGGGGGATACCGCATCGATACTGGGCTCAGATCCGGCCAGCACACCGGATATGATACCACCCAGTGAAATGCCCCACATACCAATGGTATTCTCTGGACCACCGATGTCTATTTGACCATCCAGATCTACGTCTCCCAAGATGTGTCCATGAAAGTCGGTGCGTTCACCATCCATCGACCGCAACATTCGAACGAATTGCATGTATTCGATGACAGATTGACGAACCATATCTCTTGTATGAAAAACATCGGATGTCCACATATCGGCACCAGGATCTGCAAGACCGTCATTGTTGAGGTCTCTATCGCGCCCATTGGTCAGTAAACCGTCCAGTTCTGCAACACCATTTCGATCAAACTCAATTCCAGCAACTCGAATGGCGGCTCCAGCCACAGGGTCTTCACGCCAACGTGTCAATCCATGTCCATAAGAGTCCAAACTACACATTGCATAGCCCATCGCATTGTGTCGACCCATGTGCAAGGAAATCTCATTTCTTGAACCACCATACCCATGTGCATACATCACCACTGGAAACGGCTTACAAAATGGAGTCCCTTCTGGATTTCCTTCCGAACAAGAGGTGTCTAATTCTTGAGGCAATGAACACCAAAAGGACACTTCTGTTTCACCGTACTCTATCTCACCGGTTGTGGGTGACAGTTCCCAAATCTCGTCATTGTCTGCTGGATAGCGTTCTGTTGCAATTCCGTCCTTGTCGTTGAGTAAGTTCGGAGCCGTAAAAGTACCCCCAAAGGTTTGATCAACACTCGCCAAATCGGCTTCCAATGCACACATATTGGCCGGCCATTCACTCATCCCATTCGGTCCCCACAGCCAAGCAAAAGAGGACCCAACACAAGCACCAGGCAGCGCATAGTCATCTGCGATAGAATCATCGACTTCAACACCTGTAACAGCACCCATCTCAGCGCGGGTATATGGATGAAAGCCCGATACAGGAAACTCTGTACCCAGTTGAGAAAATGCGCCGGCGCCATAGAGTCCCTTTCGAACTTCTTCGATATCTTGAGTCATCGATCCAGTCGTAAATGTCCATGCAAACGCGACGTCTTCGGTACTGAGTCCGTACCGAGACAACAACGGTTCAACACCGCTCACATCACTGGTTTGCGACTGTGGGTTGACATAGGGAAATGGAGACTGAATGGACTGACCACCTTCACCTTCTACACGTTTTGTCAATACAACAGCATACGTACATTGCTGCTCAAGCGGCCACAAAGGCTTCAAATACAGTCGATCGGCTTGTCTATCGTAGAAATTGACCAAGTTGTCGGCAACACATTGATTGTATTCGATTCCGTCCACTCCGATACAGGCTTCGGGGTCCACGAAATTTGGGACATCCAATCGACCGTCTCTATCGAGGTCCTCCCCTTCATCTAGGACTCCATTTCCGTTGACGTCTTCGAGTCGTTCTTCGAACAAAATATTGTGGGCGTCAAACCGACTGTCAAACTGAAAGAACAGATTTCCTTTATCATCAAAATACTCACCATTTGGTGCCTCGGGATCGGCTCGTCGCTCTCCAAATTTGTATAAAGTGATTGGGTTCCGTCCACTGTGAAAGTCCAAATAGACCTCTTCGCCATAGCGATTGCACTCTTCGTCCACATTGAGCAAGAATATCGCATCATTGCGAAAATCGGTGTCCGAATGACGCTCTTTCAAATCCCCAATGTTCAACGGAGCATCAAAAGACACCATGATCGGTGAAAAGGTACCAAAACCGTCTAGTTGATTGAAGGTTCTACGGGTTCGGCGTTCATACTCAGTCGCTGCATCTTCACTAATATTGAGACGTCTGCCGGTTGCCGTCGTAGGATCAAGACGCGTCGCCTGATCGTTTGGAAGAGGAATCTCCGGGAGGGGTTCGGCCGTCAAATCGTATTGAACTGTTGGACCACCTGTTTTCTCTGATACAAGCCAACCTTCTGGCTGTGTACCACCACATGCAAATAACCATACGAGCATCATTGTTGTCCCCCAGTTTTAACCTGTATGTAGCCGAGTACCTTCGTGGTTGGCTCCAAAATATCCAGAGCGGATCCAGGCATAAAGTACCCAGCATCCACTCCCATGTATACCAATTCTTTCAGAGCATATTGAAGGCGAACATCAGCCTCTGCTCCCAAATATATAGAATCGGACGCTTCACCGTTTAATCCAGTAGAATACCCTCCGTGCAACGCCGTCTGATACGGATCGGCATATGGAACAGCAGAAAATGCCTCCATCCAAGCCGCACGTACGAGCCAATTCTTATGCGTCAAAGAAGAGCACAATTGAAGATACACTGAATTGTTGACCCCACCTTGAGGGACTGCATATTGCAAGCCTGGTGCTGGTTGAGCCGATAAACTCTCATCTGCCAATCGTTCAACCGAACGAGCTTGCAGACTCGGTAGCACTTCATCATAGAGAATCAGTCCAACATTGTAGTCTGAATGCAAAGAGAAAGTACGCGCTGTAGCGTCGCCATTGTTACCATCTCCCGAAGCCCAACCTGTTTCCAACAATGTTTCAACTTTGCCACTAGACGTTGGTCTTTGATGCTGCAAACGACCCACTCCACCAAAGTATTGGATGCTCGCTTCACCGCCTTGAGTGGCTTCATTCACAAGTCGTGTAGTTCGCCCCCACACACCAACCATCTCAGAAGCCAGCTGCAGACTGTCCGACAATTGAACGGTGGCGAATGTATCTACAGGAATCGCCCAACTGGATGTTGGACCAAAGGGTGTAGCGTAAGATTCACGATCCTGCTGATAGCGAAAACCAGACAATGCGCCCACACGAAGTCCGTCCTGAATATACTGCAAACCGGTAATCGCTTGATAAGCACGGTCACCCGCTGACCACAGTGCATTTTCATCTCGAACGATCGCATCTGTAGCCACAAACCAATGGAGTGTATCAAACGCTCTTGAAACGGCGAGACGTGTATAAATATTACCCTGTTGATTAACCCCAAATCGAGTGGCTTGTGTCCCAGAGTTGCTCAAAATCCCCAATCCCCAATCAAAGGACTGTATACCAAGTTGAACACCCCAGTCTCCAAACTGAGTGGCCACATAAGCATCTCTAGGCAGAATCCATGTCCCTGCCATATTTTGCTTTGGATTTCTAAAAATAGTGGGAGAGACATCCAGTCCAAGTTCGCTTTCAGTTCCCTCTACCTGTGAATTGAGCAGTTCAAGATTCAAGGCATATCGAAATGTCTTATAGTTGCCGTTGTACCCCAATAAACTTCGTGTATACAACCATTGTACTGTATCATTCTCGGTGTTCAAATCATCCAGTACAAAGCTTCCTTGCTGTTGACCAACGACCTGAGAATCGACGAAAACGTCCGCATTGCTGGTACTTAAACCAATCATTATCCATGAGATCATACTTCCTCTCTTGAACCAAAAAATTTCTTTACCCTTTATTTATAACACATGATATTTTACAAGCAGATATTTTTTCACTCTAAAATCACTCCATACTTCTACATCAACGAAAATATGAACTCAATAGATTTGTGACACTTGCTTTACAATGATACTATGACTCATTCCCCCTTGTGATGGAGAATCCTGATGATGCCTTTGCTCAGTCTACTATTCGGATGTACCGTACAACAACCAAATGATACGAACAGTACAGCTGTACAAACATTTCAACCAACCATGCCCATATCGAAATGTGGACTTCCAGAATATGAATTCCTAACAACCGAGAATATGGGTGCCATCCTATCTTCTTCTAAACGCGATGACCTCAGTTTGACAAAAGAGGCTCTTACTGCTCTACTTGCAAACTACAATCTACCACTTCCAGCCCCAGAAAATGGAATTGAAACCTACTACATCGAATACCAAACACAAGATAAAGGAGCGCTGACCAATGGTACGGGTATGATCGTCTTTCCAGAAGGTAGACAAGATGCTCCAGTCATTATGTGGCTTCATCCAACGATGGGATTCAATGACACCTGTGCCCCAACGGCAACTGGAGTTATTGGCGCTGCATACCCCGCTATTTTTGCATCTTTGGGATTCATTGTGGTAGCACCAGACTACATTGGAATGCGAGGGTGGACAGGTGAGTCGGATGATTTACATGCCTACATCTCAGCAGAAGCAACAGCCCTATTCTCTATTGATTCTCTTCGTGCTCTTCCCAACCTCATTCAAAATTATGGAAAGAACATCTCATGGAATGAGCAAGAAGTGGTTGTATGGGGGGCCTCTGAAGGTGGCTTTGCAGCTCTCGCTACAGATCGCTATTTTCCGCACTACGCACCAGAGTATGCCACTCTTGCAACGATTGCAGCCACACCCGTCACCGATGTATTTGGACTGACACAGCATGGACTTTCCCAGTTTAGTCCCGCGTCTCTTGGTCTGATTGGAGTGGAAACGACACTCAATCAGTGGTACGAAGCCAACGCAGATCTGGAAACGATGCTCTTGCCAGAAATGGCCAATGTAGAGCAGGCGCTCCTGACGAGCTGTGACGATTTTGGATTGGTAAGCTCTGTATCGTCACTGGATGAGATTTTTCAGCCTTCTTTTATCGAAGGGATGCTCGCCGATGATGGGTCCATGGCCCCTTGGGATTGTTTTGCAAAGGACAATTCAATTGCAGACAAAATCCCTCACATTCGTACAGCACCAACATTTATCGTCACAGCGGAAATGGATGACCTAGCGTGGCCTGAGCCTGTACACAATGATATCTCTATCCTGTGTGAACAAGGATACACCATTGAGCATCGTCAATGTGCTGGGGCCGAACATGTCGACGGAATATTGGACTCGTTGGGAGAACAATGGACATGGTTGCAATCTAGATTGCACAATGAAGCGCTTGGAGACACATGTACTGTCACAGAACCGATTATATGCGAGAGATAGTAAAGTTCGTGAACCATCTGTCGAAAACTACACTGTGACGTCACCATTTCGATGGGATTTAGATATACTCTATTTTAGAATTAATTCTAAACTAGCGCAATCAACTGGAGAGCAATCATGTTGAACTTACCCCTTCTTGCGTTTTTAGCCTGCTCTAGCAGTCCAGAAACGCCCAGTACAGGTGTGTCAAAAGCAGAGACCAAGACGGAATCACCTGCCAACCCAGCCGTCCATCCAAAAGCCGAACAGCTCCAAAAGCAAGCCTCTACAATTTTGGGGGTCTTACCAGATACAATGCCGGGGTCAGAAAATGATACGCTCGAAAAGATTGCTCTGGGGAAGAAGTTGTACTTCGACAAGGCTCTCTCCATTAATGACTCTCAGTCTTGCAACTCTTGCCATGACTTGAACAATGGAAATATGGGCGTCGATCACGAGCCTACTTCTCCTGGAGCGAAAGGCGAACGCGGTGGTCGAAACTCACCGACATCTGTGAATGCCGGGTTCCACATTGCTCAGTTTTGGGATGGACGCGCGGGAGATCTCAAGGCACAAGCCAAAGGGCCCATCTTAAACCCCGGTGAAATGGCGATGCCTGATGAGGAGACGGTCATGGCTAAATTGAGTGGTATCGTCGGATACCCAGCCATGTTTCGTTCTGCATTCCCCGAGCAAAATAAAGTCATGACCTATGATAATCTTGCTGAAGCTATCGCTGCATTTGAACGTACACTCATCTCGAGAGACCGCTTTGACACCTTCCAAAATGGAGACCTAGCAGCACTGAATGAACAAGAACTCCGCGGTTTGGAATTTTTTGTGAATACGGGATGTGTCGGCTGTCACAATGGAGCCACCATTGGTGGTTCTTCTTATCAAAAGGTTGGAGTGGTCATACCATACATGACCGAAGACTCAGAAGATATTGGACGAGCGGCCATCACAGGAAACGAGGCAGAGAAGTTTTTCTTTAAGGTTCCTTCTTTGCGAAATGTTGCCAAAACAGCTCCTTATTTCCACGATGGTGAGGTACCGACTCTAGAAGAAGCCGTCTCAATTATGGCAGAGATTCAATTGGGAAAAGAGCTAAATAGCGATGAAGTTGACGATATCGTTGCGTTCTTGAACACGATGAATGGTGAAATCACCTTCTAGTTCCTCCGTAGACCATAGTGCCCTGTTGAAAATTTTCGTTTCAATGTGTTAGAGTAGGTTTTATGGAACCTACTCTGTCTAAAACGGAACAGCCTGTCACTGAATCATCTTCCATTGACCTACCGACATCTATATGTGTCAAACACGCTCTGCGCTTACTCTCCATTTCCCTCGTGGTCGCACTCTTCTCTGGTGTGTTCTTTTCCTTCTTCCAAGTTTACTCACCCGATTTTGAAGAGGACATACCCAACCCCTTCATTATTGAACCTGCGTTGTTAATCATGGGAATGACAGGGATTATTTTATACGTATTGGCTCTATACAATCAACGAACATTGAGTACTCTATGTGCACATGGATTTGCCATTTGTCAGGGCATTGTGTTGGGAGGACTCAGCTGCTATACATGGAGCATATTTCCAAATATTATGTTTCAAAGTATTGCACTGACAACCTTGGGACTTGGCATCACTTGGACTGGTTATCAAAATGGATGGATGAGACCAAACC
>CAJWHX010000132.1 GCA_913040875.1 uncultured Pseudomonadota bacterium
CTTCTTTGATCGGGAAGTCAAAGAACTGGAAGCATACAAAGCTAAGATTACCGGTAACGAAGTTGGACGACTCAATCCTTGGGAAGGGGGGTATTACGCAGAAAAGTTGCAACAAGAGACCTGTGCGATCAGTGATGAGGAATTGCGTCCCTACTTCACAGTCGATGCTGTGATGAGTGGATTCTTTGAATTGGCGAAGGAACTTTTTGGCATTTCGATTGAGCGTATTTCTGGAGAGTTGACGGGGACCACTACAGAAGCAGAGTTTCAGATCTGGCACGATGATGTACGGGTCTATCAAATCCATGATGAAGATGGTTCGTACATTGGTGTGTTTTATGCCGATCTCTTTCCTCGAGAAGGGAAACGTGGTGGGGCTTGGATGAATCCACTCTACACTCATACGTCTGATACAGGGTTTCAAGGGCACATCGGACTCATTTGCGGAAATTTCACACCTCCAATGGATGGGCAATCTGCACAACTGTTGCACAGAGAAGTCGAAACGGTCTTTCACGAGATGGGGCATTTGCTTCATCACATGCTCGGTAAAGCAGAAGTACCCAGTCTTCACGGTACCAACGTGGCGTGGGATTTTGTTGAACTCCCATCGCAAATTATGGAGAACTGGTGCTGGGAGAAAGAGTTGTTGCAGCGGTTTGCAAAGCATGCTGAAACAGGCGAAGTGATATCTGATGCGTTGCTTGCGAAGATGAACAAGAAGCGCAACTTCCGAGCGGGGGCTGGTCAGATGCGACAACTCTCCTTTGGAAAGATGGACTTGAGTTTGCACTTGGCGGATGTAGACTGGAACGAAACAGACATCGATGAATTCTTGGTTCCATTGCTCGAAGAGTACCAGACACCCTATGCGATTTCGATGCCAACCAACGTGACGCAGTTTGGCCATCTCTTCTCTGGTCCTGTAGCCTATGCCTCTGGCTATTACTCATACAAGTGGGCTGAAGTACTGGATGCTGACGCCTTTTCAAGGTTTAAAAACGAAGGGATTTTTAATCCAACGGTTGGACGTGAGTATCGCAATACCATTTTGTCTAGAGGCAATACGGATGCACCGGATAAACTCTTTCGAGATTTTATGGGACGGGATCCAGATCCGGATGCACTGCTCCGACGGTCCGATCTACTGTAACTCTGATCTGTATGGAATAAATGGACGGTGTCATAGTGCACTTGGTCTTCCATCAGCGATGGGCTACGTTTGGGTAAACCGGAGTCTTCATGCTGTCATTAACCATCTATTGCCCCCATTGTCATGAGATTCAGACCCTTGCCATCGCTCCGGATGATTTGGGTCAGATGGATTTTGACTGCGGTGTATGCTGTCGTCCGATGACGCTTTACATATGGCTAGACGAGGAAGGCTCTATACAGGCAACGGTCCACCAAAGTTGGTAGACTCTCCGTATTTTATCGCAGAGTGCAAATGGTACCCTGACAGGATAAGGTGCCTTCATTGGAGGTTCTATGGAATGGTATGCACTGTGGCGATTGTTGAAGTGGATTGGGATTGCGATGTGGGCGATTGGCCTCCATCAGGTGATGGTGAGTCCCAAACAGTGTGATCGATTGAAGGGATTGTATCGCTTGACTGTATTTGGATTTGCATTCACTTGGATGGTCGGGTGGCTGATGATGAAACACATGGGGTACAGCATGGGCGATTCGTGGATAGCCAATGCGATACTGTTTGCCCTGATTTCAATGGTGGGGTCATTTTTGAGAGCTTTCTCGAATTCCAAAGGAAGGTTGTACAACGGAATGATACTGATTGGCTTTGCGCTCTCTATTGCTTCGATGGTTGTTCGATCCGGTGAATTGAGTGTATTGATTCCAGTCAGTGGGGTGTCTGTTCTGATTGGAGGGCTTGGTACGTGGTTCCTTCCTTCAGAGAGCGATGAGGGCTCGTCAGAAGCAGTTAACCAAAGTGTAGTCAACGGCTTTAAGTGGATGGCTTGGGTAGAAGGAATGACAGTGTTGGTCTTGTTTCTACTCTACATTCCCGCGAAGAAACTTCTCGATATCAATTTGGATGGTGGGACAGGATTGATTGGTTGGACCCATGGGGTCTTTGTGATTTTGTACGTCCTTTCACTGACATTTACATTTCGTACATTGAAGTGGTCTTGGAAGCAGTACCTCGTAGGAGGGTTTTCTTCATTCTTCCCCTTTGGAACGTTTATCTTTGAAAGACGGGTACTGACGAAACAAGAGAAGTCATGAAGAGCTAGGCCGCAGTAGATTGTGTAGGGGCATCTTCTAGCGGCCTTCCCAGCAACCAAATGCTTGCGATACAGGCAACGATTCCCAAGAGCAAGCATACACCCCAAGACATCCCTAATCCAACAGGGATCGAACAACACAGTAGAGAGATGAGTCCAGATACCATTGCATAGGGAAGTTGTGTTCGAACATGCTCAGCGTGGTCGCATCCTGTTCCAGCACTAGAGAGAACAGTAGTATCTGATATCGGTGAGCAGTGGTCTCCCCAGGTGGCTCCACTGAGGACTGCCGCGGTTACCGCCAAAATGATCTCTATGGTTGCTCCCGACTGTACAACGAGTGGAAGAGCGAGGGGCATTAGGGTACCCATCGTACCGAAAGATGTCCCAGTAGCAAAAGCAATCCCCGCAGCGAGTACGAAAACCAAACTCGGGAACCACATCGGATCGATGACGCCATCTAGGACTTGAATCAAATAATCTGCTGAGCCAAGTTCTTTCATCACGGTTCCAATGGACCAAGCCAAAATGAGAATGATGATGGCTTCAGCAATACGACCCATCCCCGTGTGGACAGCCTCTTTCATCTCTTCACCAGTGGTGCCAAGTAATTTGGCCAATCCGATAGCTGATAAGATTGCGGTGATCGACCCTCTCAGCATAGCGTCATAGCCGTCTGCTGCAGAGATGATGTCAGAGATGGTTGTCGCATCGGGTTTTGCTGAGGTTCCTTGTAGATATAGATCTAGCATTGAGACACCAATGAGAAGTAGGATCGGTACCACTCCGAGCCAGATTCGTTTGCCTTCGACGGGAACACTTGGCTCCACATCTATCGCGAGCGCTTGAAGTTCAGACTCACGCATGGGACCGAAATCTCGAACACTGACTGCCAGGACAAAGCCAAACACCAAAGCCAGGATCGGATAGAATCGATAGGGTAATCCTTCCAAAAATAAACCATAGGCAGACATCCCTTCGAGTCCTGCTTGTTTGAGCGTATCCGCAGATAGGGTTTGCATCGCTTCATCGATCAAAGAGACCTCATATCCCACCCAAGTACTGATCAGAGCCAGTGTCGCCACAGGAGCTGCTGTTGAGTCCACGAGATAAGCCAGTTTTGCACGCGATACTTTGAGACGGTCGGTGATGGGTCGCATCGAGGAACCGACGATCAAGCAGTTGGCGTAGTCATCAAAGAATACGATCAGTCCCGAGAACCATGTGCCGACCAATGCGCGTCGTCGCGTTGTGGCAAACTGGGCCACCCAGTCTACTAGAGCCTGCGTTCCTTGTCCCACCCGCATAATCTCTACGGTTCCAGCAATAAATAGTGAGAAGACGATTACTTTCATTCCGTCACGGTCGGCGACTGAGTCAATAAACAGTGGATCGACCACATACAACACAGCCGAAAATGGATTGCCGGTGATCAGTACTGCACCCAGTAAAACACCCATCAGCAGCGAAAAAAGTGCGCGTTTGGTCCAAAGCGATAGCCCAACAGCCACAAAAACGGGTAGTAGTGATACAATGCCCATGTACATCTCCATCAAATGAGGAAGTCTTGAAAGCCATTTGTATCCATCATGATTCACCCCTGCAACTGATGCCCTTTGGTGATTCTGTTGGAGATCTACCGATACTCAATCAAAGACTGGCAGACCATCAACGTGCTGTATTGGAGCAATGTGGGGTTGAAATTGTAGAAGAGCCTCCCAGTGACGAGTCGTACATCTTCTTTGGAGAAGAGGTTTGGTTCACAGAGACGTTGATTGAAGAATTACTGCGAGATATTCCAGATAGTGGGAATGGTCGATTGCGATGTACAGATGAACTTTGGAATCAGCACAGTAGCAGTGTATTGTCGACTGGCGACGGTATTTTTCGACTTGGATTTTGCTTTGGAGAGTTGCCAACCGATGTATCAGAACTGCCAGAACTAGAGATGGATTTTCAACTGAGAGATGGGGACCCGATAGACTTGCATCCGAAGATGGCACATGCACTCCGCCCGATGCGGGTTGGAGCAATGATGGCATTTGAGGTCAAGCACTGGTGTGATGTGCTCCGAGTCAATCAGTTTGCCATTTTGGAGAAGTTCGAACGGGTGAAATGGCAATGGAGTCAGAGTTCCTTCTTTGCCAAATGTTGGACTGTAATCGCCACTGTATTCAAAGTGCGTTCAATCAACCCACAGACAATCGCCAGACGGATTGGGACAGAAGGCAAAAACTGCAAGATTCATCCAACAGCCGTCATTGAGGCGTGTGAGATCGGTGACAACGTGGAGATCGGTCCCTATGCGGTGGTTCGGGCCAGCGTGATTGGAGATGGTGCCAAGATTGAAGAGCATGCCACGGTCAATTTGTCTGTATTGGGACCAAACTCACGTGCTGCAAGGTATGCGATGATCAATCTTTGTGTGTTGATGGAAAACGCCTTTGTATCTCGGGGTGGTGGCTTTCAAATGAGTTTATATGGCAAAGGGTGTTTTATTGCGGTGGATGCTGTGATGCTCGACCTCTCTTTTGGTAAGACGATTCGTGTTTTAGACAACGATGGGCAATGGGTCGATAGCAAGCAACACTTTGTTGGTTGTTGTATTGGACACAGAGCTGCCATTGGAAATGCTGTTCGCCTCAATTATGGAGTGTCTGTACCCAATGATGCTCTATTGGTCGCCAATGCAGATGAGCTCATTTTCGATGCTTCTGGCGCTGAACCCAATGTTCCTGCCAGAGTCAATGACCTACACGGGGTAGATGTACTCAATCCCAAAGGCCTTAGAGATGTTTTTACGGATCTAGATTAGACAGTAATGGATGTTGAGGATCAATCTTTGATGGTGAGAACAATCGAATTTGCTTTCCTGTGGTCAAGGCCGCATATTGATCTTGCTCAATACATCAAAGATTTACTGTAAGTTGGTTATCTATATGTAAGAATATGAGCGAGGACCATTTATTAGGTGAGGTGAATATGGCTGTAAATAAAAATGCCAAAAGATTGACGGCTCTATCGGTGGCTGCACTCAAAGCCGCTGGAGGAGATGTAAGGGCGTGGTTTGCCGTCGGAGTAGGGAAAGATTTTCTTTTTTATATTGATAAGAAGGTTGCTCAACCGACAAAGTTTAAAGAACCATTGACCTTAAAAAATATGCTGACGAAGCTAAAAGTCGATGTTGCGAGTACCATTCAAAAAGATTCACTTGTCATTGCCGGTACAATACAGTCTGCTGAAGGTCAAGCCGCTTGTGAAATGACGGTCAAAGTAAAAGCCAACGGCGGTGGGAAGTCGACGTTAAAATCTCTTGTAAAAGATGCTGGTTTTAAGAAGATTGTTGGGAATGTAGAGATCGTAAAGGCTCACCGCGGTGAAGTCGATACTGCAGATGCTGAAATGGATTCTACAATTCGAACAGAGATGAAAGACAAGAAGGTGAAGGGGGTCAAAGTCACGCCAGGTGAGCACGAGGGTGAAGAGAAGATCGAAGTGCCCGATAATCTTCGTAAAGCACTGAAAGTGTATAAGTGGTGGGACAAGGACGGTCGCGCAGACATGGAAAGAATCTTAGATGCTGTACAAGGAGTCGCACCAGAGACACCTATCGACGATGCAACGAAGAGTGAGGCTGAAGATACTTTACAAACGATACATCGTCGACTCAAAAAATTTGCAAAAGCTGGGATGTACGATTTGTTTGCTGATGGAAAGTTTTGGCCTGGAAAACTTGCTAAGCTGCGACCACAAGACTACGACTTGACCAAACCGGTGCTCAAAAATTTGCTCAAACAAACAGACAGTCTATTGAAGTCCTTGCAGGGTGCCAAGAACGCTTCTGACTTTACCGACCAATCTACTGAACTGTTAGCATCTATTGAGGATGACGCACAAGAGTATAGTGAACTTGAAACAATCGGTCGCCGTCTACAATTAGACGATGGTGATTTTCTAGAGTTTATGGAAGCTGGAAAAGGACAACTGCCGTTGGTCAAAGATTTGGTGTCGAAGTTCTCCAATGCAGACGTCAAAATGCTGCTCAAGCATGTTGGTGGTGGGAATTGGGACCATCTATTTTTACAGATCATGATGATGTGAGGGAACACAAATGAAGAATTTAGAAGAAGCTGTCAAAATGGCAGGCACCGTCAAGAACTTATGCAAATATTTCAATCGGCACAAATCTTTCCAACCCTTTGAGATTGTTGAAGTTGCTGAAGAAGTTGGATTCGACAAAGCAAAATTCAAAGAGAAGATGATCGCTTTACAAACCCAAGAGGACAGCAAGCCAAAGGTCAAAGAACATACGATGGTATTGTTCTCTCATCCCGACTTTGGCACCAAGTTTCTCGCCGATTTAGACGACCGCGTGATTGTAGAACCAGGATGGGTCTTTCATGTTGAAGTTGATTTGAAAGCCAAAACTCCGGCTGCGTTGAGTTATGGATTGGACAATCCCAACATTTTGCAGAAAATCAAGGATGCGGGTGACTTTTCGGGAATGATGACGGCGATTCAAAAGGAATACGTAAGTCTACTCGATAAGCACTACTCTGAAGACAATGACAATCTGGATTCAATAGAGCAAAAATTGCAGTCGTTTATTGAGGCCCAAAAAGATGCAGCGATTCAAAGAGCCAAAGATTGTGCGACCAAAGAGTTTGGTCTGGAAGCACAGATCTCAGCCACTGCGCGATCAAGAGCGTTCCAGTGTACATTGGGTGTTGTTACAGTGAGTCTTGGTGCGATGGCAACAGCAGCAGGGTTTGCCATTGCGTTACCGGCTGGGATTCTGGGATTGCATGGGACACTGAAGTCTCTCGACTCGACATTTCGTACCTTCAGAATGGTCCGGAATGGTTTTGAAAAGAACATGTGTGCGGCAGAGTCGTGCTATCAGAGAGCCGGTGCAGTAGCCAAAACGATGGGTGCAAATTCAGGGCAGATCGGTGCGAGAGTTTGGGAAACGGCTGTGGGTGACCTAGGCAATTCTTTCAAAAAGGGAAATCAGTTTCTTGGTATGGCTGAGGGAGATCTACTGAAGTTTGAAAAGGCCGCCAATGATATCTCCTCTGGTTTGAGCAAGTATGTACTGAAAAGTCAGAGCCTTTCAACGAAAATGAGTGAACTAGAAGGGGCTTTGTTGACATTGAAATCGGATCCGAGTGTTGCTGCTGAGAAGATATCCAGTATGGAAGCAAACCTTGAGAGTTTAAGGGGATTGGTTGGGAGTATCGAGTCAGAAATCGATACCATCATCAATCACTGTGAGCATCAAAATGTCTTTGTGGCAGGATGTTCCTCACGCATTGCAAAGGTGAAAGAGATTGAGGCATTGTGTAAACCATCCACAGGAGCACAGGCATTTCTGTTGGCTTATGATGCATTGGAATTAACAGCTGGTGTCATTGGTGGTGGTTTTGCTGCTGGGAAAGGGTTTACCGGTGAGAAATTGGTGGGTGGGTTAAACCCAATGAATGAGAAAGCTTGGGTGACCGTTGGTAACTTTATGGGTCACACGAATGCAATGATTGGGGCAGTGTCTTTGGCTAAAGATATCTACGACACTTGTACAGACACAGATTGAGGCACATCCCTTATATGGGCCAGACTCTGTTTGGTAGAGGTTCGTAGGTAAGGGTGTGAATCCTGTTTGTGCTGCCGTAATTCGGATAGAGTATTGAATCGCGAATCAATGTCGCCTTGGTAGATGTGATCAACTCTCTGTCCATACGTACTGAAACGTAACGATCCATATTGTTCATCGTTTAGACAAAGATTTTCCACTTCCTTCAATCCCTTACGGTATACTGGTTCCAAACCATTGATTGTAGGAAGACATATGAAACAGTTCAGTTTGCTGGCATTACTTGTAGCCTGTGGAGATACAGAGAAACCGGAGATCGAAGAGGAAATCATTGATACAGCAGATCAGGCATTTGATCTAGATGGTGACGGTTACACCTCGGATGAAGATTGTGATGACAGTTCCAGTGCCATTTTCCCAAATGCAGAAGAACTCTGTGATGGAGTCGACAACGATTGTGATGGGGAAATCGACGAAGGAGTT
>CAJWHX010000133.1 GCA_913040875.1 uncultured Pseudomonadota bacterium
ATTTACAGCGCAAAGTCGAACGTGTGGGTGTGGGTCTTTAAGAGCATCGATTAAGGTTGCATTGGCACGAGATTCCATCAACGGTGAGATTTTCTTGGCACAAGATGCGAGTGCTGTACATGCATTTCCACGGGTTCGGTAAGCCTCATTTTGATCGAGGACGACTCGAGTGAGTGTTTCAAGTGCAGACTCACTGCGTAGATTTCCAAGCGCATTGATGGCATGTCCTCTGAGAGAATGTCGCCACCCGTTGTCTTTGGTGTAGTCTTGGATCACAGATTCCTTACTGAAACGACCTTGCTTCGCCAGCGATACAAGTGCCAATCCTCGAATCCGATGCGATTTATTGGCGTCGTTTGCACAGGTCTCCAGAGCGAGAGCACTGTCTGCCGAACGATGCTGCGCCAGAGATTGTACAATTCCGGCTTGGGCTTGAGCGACCTCTTCAGTTCCCAGCCATTTGGTGAGTAATTGGTTTGCCATTGGGTGCTTGCATTTTCCAAGTGCCTTAGCGATGGCTCCCCGAACACCGACATGTTGCGCTTCATAGACCTCTTCAATCGCTTTGAGGGACAAAGAAGTGCCCATCTTGACCAAGTTTCTTCCGGCAATCAAACGTCCATGCCAGTACGGTGACTCGTTCAAGAGGCGCTTGTTCATCTCAAGACCCGGATCGAATGTGATTTCAGTCACGGCAATACAATTGGGGTCGATGACGATTTGTTGTGGCTTGCTTGTACTCTGTAGTCGGAAAGTATGGTGGAAGTCATCAATCTTAACGGTGTGCTCACTCCACTCACCATCTTCATCTTGAACAGCAATCTGCAGATCGAAAACGAAGGGCGTATCGTCTTTTTGACCACCAAAGATGGTCTGCTTGATCTTGAGTCGCAGGATCCCGGTGTCGGCAAAATGCTCTTGTGTAACCTTTAATTGTGGATATCCAGCACGATTGAACCACTGATCAAAGAAATGGGCCAGTGACTGACCGCTGTGCAGTTCCATTTTTCGTCGGAAGTCATCCGACTCGACCACCTTTTCCGCATAGGTTTCAATGTAATCGCGAGTGGCTGCCCAGAATACATCGGACCCAATTTTATGGCGAAGCATGTTAAGACGGACAGCTCCACCAGGATAGAGGTGCATGTCGTACATTTTCCAAGCGCTGTCAAAGACGCGGGTCATGATGGGGCGTGAGTATCGAGATTTTGCTTCACCAAAGTAGGACTCTCGTTGTGAGATGAGTTCTTCATGATGGCGATCTACACTGTAATTGTGCTCTATCCAGACCGTTTCAAAATAGGTCGCCCAGCTTTCTTTGAGCCATACGTGCGCGTAGTCTCTACACACAATGAGATCACCAAACCAAGTGTGTGCTAGCTCATGCAGGTTGATTTGATCAAAGAGAAAACCCAAATCCTTGTGCATGTTGGCATCAAAGAGGAGTCTAGAATCCCAAGAGACCAACGAGATGTTTTCCATCGCTCCACCGATTCCAGGAGCGGCAAATTGAAAGTACTTTGGCCATGGCAGGGGGCCGAGTAAGGTTTCAGCAAACTCGATCAGTCTCTTTGTTGGTTCAAATGCTCTGCGGATGTCTTCGGGGTCATTTCCTTTTGGAGCAAATCCAGCGATGGGAATGTCTCTAAGGGGTTCAAAGTCTATCCGTTCATATTCGCCAACGATGATACAGAGTAAGTACACTGGACAGAGTTTTTCCTGTTTCCAGTGACTTCGGAGTGTATTGTCATCAACCGTAGTTTGTTCAACTAGTTCACCTGCGGAGACGGCTGTGTGATCTTTGTGGTGCGTAATGAAGATGTCCCAAGAGGTTCGTACATTGGAGTGGTCGACACAAGGAACCCAATACCGAGCCCGTGCCGTTTCATGATCGGTTGCCATCCACTTTCCACGGTTTGGCATTTCAGGTGTTGGACCACCGAAATAACACCCGCCAATTGGTGCGTGTACTTGATAGTCTATCTGCACAGTGACAGAATCTCCTTTGGCGACAGGATCATTCCACCGAATGGTGAGGTTTTGTCCATCGTAATTGGTTGTGATGTCAGCTGATTTGGACTGAATGCGCACCAGCTGAAGATCCACAGCATCGAAGGTGATCTCTTGAGCTGTGTTCACATGAGAGAGTAGAGTCCATTCTATAGAAGCCTGTAATCGATGTGCATCGATGTCTGGATGAATGTTCAGTGTCCCGTGTGTGGGCTCTAATGGCAGGCTAGGGGCATAAGACGGACGGGTGCTTGGCAGATGAAATTGGCCGGTTTGATGGTAAATGGTCATCTGATTCTCCAGAGTGGGTTACATGAATAAGTATCGGATTGTCGTCGTTGTTTCAAGGGTGTCAATCGTCTATTGATCCGATAAAGTGTGGTGAAATGAGGTCTGTTCAGATTAAAGACACAGGAGTACACGAACACTTAAATGTGGTTTGGTATTACATTTTGGCGCGTTTGTTACTGGGGTTTGGGGTACTGGTTTGGGTATTGTTGTCGGTTCGGTTTGACGGTAATTTTCAGCTCCCGGGAAGCTTATCCTTTTACACTTTGGGTGGTGTATTTGCATTGATGGGAACGATGGCCTTCTTTTCAACGCAGCACGGCGGAAAACCATGGTTTGTATGGCTCCAATTTATTGTGGACGCACTGTTCATTTCGATGCTGTTGTGTGCTGGATCCAGTCACCACAATCCTTTTGTACTTCTCTTTCCTCTCAATATCTTGGCGGCCATGTCTTTGGGGTGGGCAAGAGATGTGTTGAGAGTAACCCTTCTAGACATCATTTGTTATACGTGTGTACAGTACGCCGGATACAGAGGCTATCTAAACTGGGTCATCATTGATGATTCTCTCATTCTATATATAAAGGTCATTTCTGAGATATTTGGATTGGCACTCATTGGCGGTTTGGGTATGTTGATGGCTCAGCAACAGGCCTTAACCAGTCGGAATCTGACCGAACAAATCTTGACCACTCGGAGATTGCGGCGTAGACACATTGATGTTTTAAATGAGCTGCCGATTGCCATCTTTGTCACGTCCAATTCTGAGTCGGTTCGCTTTCAGTTGGTGCCCCAGAATGTCTTGGCACAAAATTGGTATGCGGAGTCGGACTTTGTGGATCAACTTCAGCAATATCTGCATTCGCCACAACCCAGACGGTTTGAGTTTGGTGTACAAGTCTTTCAGGTGCAAAGAGGTCAATTGACAACAGAAGAAGATTTATTGCTTGTTGAAGATGTTACGCGGATGCAACAACTTGAGCAGACCATCAATAAAGAAGAGCAACTGGCCATCATTGGCCGAATGTCTGCTTCGTTGGCCCACGAGATACGCAATCCTATTGCCAGCTTGTCTGGTGCCGTACAATTGTTGGCTGAGCAAAAGGAAAGTCGACTTCATACAATCATTTTGCGAGAGATCAATCGCATCAATGAATTGGTTGATTTATTTTTGCAGTCCGCGCGATCTCAGCATTTGACAATGGAGCACACGAGTGTCGTTTCAAGTGTGTTGGAGATTGTCGAAGCGCTTCAACATGATCCACGAGCTCAGTCGGTGGAGATTTCCATCAAAGGATTGTCTCACACTCCTTTTGATATCGATCTGGCGAAGTTTCGTCAGATTGTCTGGAATCTACTGTTAAATTCGGTACAGGCAAGTCAAGATGGTCACATTACACTCCATTCGAAAGACGTAGATGGTCAATATGTACTCCAGATTGCAGATGACGGAAAAGGGATCCCCCAAAAAGATTTGGATAAAGTTATGGATCCATTTTTCACCACTCGTGCTGGTGGTACAGGACTAGGACTTTTTGTTGTACAACAAATTGTGCATGCACATAAGGGAACATTGACTATAGAGAGTACAGAGGGTGAAGGAACAATGGTGACGTTGATCTTTCCGATCTAAGAGGGGCATTGAACAGTTGGATTGAGACATCAATGGACACTTAAATGCACAATGAGTATTTCTAAGGAGACAATTTTATGAGTATCACACGTATGTTGATAGTAGACGATGAACTTTCTATGAGAGATTTACTCGAAATTTTGTTTGAAAATGATGGATATGAGGTTCAAGTTGCGCCAGATGTTGCTTCTGCGCAACTCATAATTCAAGAATGGATCCCCGATGTGATCCTTTCTGATTTAAATTTACCAAGAGAATCTGGCCTCGATTTTTTGCGGTGGGTCAAAAAACGTCACCTAGAAATGATATTCATCATGATTACAGCATTTGGATCCAATCAATCTGCAGTGGAGGCGTTAAAACTTGGCGCAGCCAATTATGTCCTTAAACCATTCAACAACGACGAGCTGCGACTGGTGGTGTCTAGAGCACTCGGTGTGCGAAGTCTTGAAAAGGAGAACGAGCGTCTGAAGCGAAAAGTGTCGACGAACCTACATTTTGGTCTGTTTGTGGGGGATTCACCTCCGATGTTAGAAGTGTATGAGATGATTCGAAGAGTCTCTCGTTCACGTATCAATTGCATGATACTTGGGGCTTCTGGAACTGGGAAAGAAATGGTTGCCCGCGCCATTCATGAAACAGGGGACCGAGTGGAGCACCCTTTTGTAACCATCAATTGTGGTGCAATCCCAGAGAACTTGGTTGAAAGTGAATTGTTTGGACATGTGAAAGGTGCGTTTACCAATGCGTACAGGGACAAGATGGGGCTTTTAGAAGTAGCCAATCTCGGCACGGTATTTTTGGATGAGGTGGATGCTTTGCCTCTTGCTACGCAGGTGAAGTTACTTCGAGTGATTCAAGATAAGACTATCCAGCCCGTCGGTGGTGTAGAATCTATTCAAGTGGATGTTAGATTCATCTGTGCCAGCAATGCGGATATGGAACAGCGTGTCAAAGATGGACTTTTTCGAGAAGATTTATATTACCGATTGAATGTCGTAGAGATTCATTTGCCAACATTACGAGAACGGTCCAAGGACATTGAACCGTTGGTGCATCATTTTATGGAGCGGTTTTCGAATGAATACGGCAAAAGAATCTTGGGGATGTCTCCTCAGTTTATGCAGGCTGTAAAGGGGTGGACATATCCAGGAAACGTTCGGGAGTTGCAAAATGCAATGGAGCGATCAGTCGCTCTCAGTGTGGGGAATGTCCTGCGAAAAGAGGACCTGCCAGAGGTGATCTGGGAGACCGGAGTTAGCTTTGTCTCGGATGGTAGTGAACTTCCCGAAGAGGGATTGGACTTGGACGCCCTGCTGGCTCACGTTGAAAGGAAGTGGCTTATTGTTGCGCTTGAATCGACTGATGGGAAGAAAATGCAAGCAGCCGAGAAGTTGCACCTAACTTTTCGTTCTTTTCGATATCGCCTTGTGAAACACAACTTGGAATAGCAGTATTTGTTGTGACTTCGCACAGAGAATTGAACGAGTTTTGCTCTCATAAACAAGTCAAAAATATGTGGGTGACACAAATCGTCACCTCCAATTCGACAAAAAATGAATCTGGTGACTTTCCATTTTTTTGATTGTTCCGAATATTTTTTTGGAATTGTATGGGCGACTTTTGTATAAATAGAATAGTGTTTGAAACACTTCCCCTATCTAAACATCAACAACAATGGAGAAACATCATGTTAAATCGTAAAGGTTTTACTTTGGTTGAGCTGATGATCGTAGTTGCGATTATCGGTATTTTGGCAGCAATTGCTATCCCTAACTTCGTATCAATGCAATACAAATCAAAGCGTTCTGAAGTTCCAACAAACTTGAAAGCTATCAAAACTGCAGAAGTTGCTTATGAAAGTAACTTTGACGTATTTGTAACTGCTACTGCATATCCTTCTTCACCTACCAAAACTGTTCAACAGTGGGTAAAAGGATCTTCCGGTGGATTCGCTACTTTGGGTTGGACCCCAGATGGCGCTGTTCGTGGTTCGTATGCTGTTGCAACAACAACAACAGACTTCACAGCAACTGGTTTGGCAGACGTGGACGGTGATGGTACAACAGCTACTTATCAAGCGACCAAGTCTAACAACCCAAATGCTCCCACAACTGGTCCAGACGTATACTAAGTCGACTTGTGGAAGTTTAAAGTGGGTATGATCTCACTCTACTCGAACGCCCCAAATGGGGCGTTTCTTGTTTTTTACTGTTATTTTTAAAAGGGCCGTTTTTATGAGGGTGTTGTGAAACACTGGTGGTTATTGCTACTCATTCTTTTACAACCATTGATGTATTTCGGTGGCTTGAATGGAAGTTTTGTATTTGACGATCAATTTTTAATTGTGGATACAATGGGTCAATTGACACCATGGGCGATATTTTCCGGTGGACTTTGGGGAGATACGCTCAATCAAGCAAACTTTTACCGTCCGTTGTTTTCAATAACGATTTGGTTAGACCAGCAACTGTTTGGTTTGAATACATTGGGGTATCATATACATTCCTTGATCTGGCATATGCTCAACATTTTTCTATTTGCCAGGTTTGCCCCACTCATTGTGTCAAATTCTCGAGCGACTGTAGCGACATGGGTCTTTGGGCTCCACCCATTGATGTCTGAGCTTGTGTATTGGATTGCAGCCCGCAATGATACGATGGCCATTGCATTTGCGCTGATGTTTCTCAATGTATTTTGGCGCAAGATGGTTTTATTTACGCCCTCTACCCCTGTATCTTGGAAAACGATTGGGTTATTGAGTTTGATTTTTACGGCTGGAATGTTGTCTAAGGAAAGCATATTGGTTTTGTTTGTTCCAGTTGGTGTGCATGCATACAAACAAAAACGATTTGCGCTGCCGGTGGTGATGCTGGGAATCGTTTCTCTATTGTTTGTGTGGCGTGCTTGGATTGGTGTTTCGACGCCTGAGATGCATCCGGACAATGTAGAACTATTTTTCAACAATCAATGGGGTTTTATTGTCGATGGATTCGGTCGGGTCTTTTTTCCGTGGCGATTGTCTCCAGCAACTCCATTGGAGTGGGGTTCTACGATTTGGTGGCATGTCGTATTGGCTTTGGTCATGCTGGGAATAATGGTGAGTGCCATTCGAAAATACGAAAATCGAGAGTGGATACTTTGGTTTATCATCTCAATCTTATTGACTGTTCCTGCGATTGTATACACAGCGAATTATGGAGATCGATATTGGGCGATGGGATTGATTGCTTGGTCTCTATTGTACGCGAATGTCCTTCCAACAGTTGTATCTGTATTGCCATTGCCCATTTGGGCGTTCATCATTGTTGGGCGAGGATTTGCTTGGCAATCGGATCTCAATTTTTGGCAACAAGAGGTTGAGCATCACCCCACACCATATTCGTATGTGTCCTTGGCAATCATTCAATACAATGAAGGGGACTCAGAAGCGGCGATGAACAATTTTTATGAGGGATTTCAAGCAACCCCTCCACATTTGGATGGATGTGTTCCATTTGTATCCTCCGTACTTTCTGTACAGGGAGGAGTGTCTGCGTTACAGTCTATCGATTGGGCTATCTCGAGAGGTTGTGCTTCATCTGGAGAGATGATGGGGTTGCGTGCGGTAATCTTAGCAGGGTTGGGTAGATGGGATGATGCGAAGTCGATTGCTGAGGGAGATTGGATAGACCGATCGCAGAGGCTGGAGGTGGTCCGATTGGCTCTCCAGGCTCGAACCCAAGATTGGGATTCCTTTTGTCCCGCTGTGCAACTGTGGTCTGATCGCGATCGACTGTTGAGGCAATTAACGATACTGTCTCCAAAGACCTTTGAGAATACAACTGAGCTAGAAGAACTTTGCCCCAAGTTCTTGAATGAATAATGGTATAGAGTGAACCATGTCAAAGATGACTTCGAAATCGTGGCTGAAACTATTGATTGCACTATCGATGGGTATTCCGTTGATTCATATGTCGCACAAGCAGGCTGATCGTCATCGATTTAGAGAAGATCGAGCAGAAGAAAGATTCTTTTTACCCAATCCCGAAGCGACCAAAGCCCTTTCGTTGGGACAGCAAACGATGGTGTCGGATTTCTTTTGGGTTCGAACGGTACTCATCTTTGCAGACTTTGCATGGGATTGCAAAGATGCTCAAGCGGCTTGGCTTGTCAGTATGATTCGTACGATGGCGACATTGGACTCATCATGGCGTACACTCTACATGTACGGGGGGAATATGCTTGGGGTGTGTGACAAGGTTGAAGAAGCCGATGTAATATTCACACTTGGTCATCAAAATATTCCGGATGACTATTATTTTCCATTTTCCTTAGCGATGAATGCTTTAGTAAATGGCATATTCTTATCATGATAAGTC
>CAJWHX010000134.1 GCA_913040875.1 uncultured Pseudomonadota bacterium
TGCTCTGCGAAAAAATGAATCGTAAAGTATCCATTGTCGCGTTCTTCCTTACTGGGTCCCTCTCCAGGTTGGGGAAGTGCCTTCGTCCAAATCTGATGACGCAACCACTTTGAACCCACCATAGCCGCCATCAATGTTCCAAGACCCGTGGTGAGACTCATCGCCATCCACCAACCACGAATCCCTTTTGGAAAACCCATCGCCTCTGTGTATTGAAAGTCCTCGCCATACGGAAATCCATTCACAGCGTGCGACCTTCTGACAATACGTGTATTGGTGGGTGCCATGATAAACGGTGCCGTCCACCGATTGGACAGCTGTTCAAATCGAACGCTCACTTGGTCACGACCATCCGGTCCTTTGAATTTTGGATCGGGATTGAGGGCGTAGGGATTTCTAAATAGTCTGGGCAAGTGAGGATTGTCGGGAAGTGAATCCAACATGTTGATCATCGAGGCAATCGTGCCACCGGAAAATCCTCCTTTCATCTTCCCTGTTCGAGCGTGCACCGCCTTGGCGTACTGACCCGTTTGCTGATGAATGAACTCTTGCGTTACCAGAACCCCCAACTCGGAAGGAATCGAATCAAACCCACACGCGTGAACGATGGAGACCCCTCGCTCGGTTGCCCGTTGATGGTGCGCATCAATACTTTGGCGAACAAAGGGAGACTCTCCGGTCAAGTCGCAATAATGGGTACATTCATCTACACACAGTTCAACAAGCAAGTGACCATATTTGGAATAGGGACCGACTGTCGTACAGACCACTTCGGTCTGAGACACCATCTTCCTAAGACTAAGTTCATCAAATGCATCGGCTATGATTATCGGTAGATCAACCCCTAAATCTGAAAGGACCTGTTTGCACTTCGCTTCATTTCGTCCACCGATTGCCAACCGGGTGTTGGGATGATTTGTTGCCAAGTACTCTACTACCAGCTTACCGGTAAAGCCTGTTGCACCCCACACCACAATGTCGTATGCTCGATTGGACATCTGCCCCCCTGACTGAATATGTACTATACCCAATCTATTATCCCATTCATTCGGATACGCGATGTCCAAAAGACAATTGACCATTGACGATATAGAGCTGTGCCAAACAGAAGACCAATCTTGGACAGTTCTCCACAAAGAACTCGATGCCCATTACAGATCCACACACGGTGCGGAATCGGAATCCGAGTGGGTATTCATCAACGGCACGCGACTTCTTGAGCAAAAACAGTGGAACATCGCTGAGCTGGGTTTTGGTCTCGGTACAAATATTGCCACTGTACTGAAAGTTCGAGATACCTTAGTCGCACCACCGCCACTTCACTACATCGGGATCGATCACCAACCCATCCCGAGTGCCTTACTTTTGGAACTCATGCCGCAATCCAAGCATCGAGACTGGCTTGTCGCGTTGCTTAAACAAATAGAAGAAGGGACCGCTGTTGCTATAGTGGATATTGAAGAAGAGAATGTGAGGTTGGAATTGCACAGCTGTGACATCTCGAATGTCACCCTCACAGAGAAATGGGCGACCGCCTTCTTCCATGATCCCTTTGGTCCAAGCACCAATCCCGAGGCGTGGGGTGTAGACATCTTTGGTCGCATCCACTCTTGGATGACACCGGATGGAGTCTTAGCTACATATGGTGCTGCTGGTCACGCGCGTCGTGCAATGGCCAGTGCAGGTTTTTGGACAGCCAAGACAAAGGGCTTTGGACGAAAACGAGAAATGACCATCGCCAGCCCAAGTGACTCTTGCCTCTCCCATGGTACAGTGATTCGAAAATATCCACCCTACATGGAATACAGATGACACGCATCGCAATTGTTGGTGCAGGCTTGGCCGGATCCAGCCTAGTACACTGGCTTTTACAATCAGGCTTTGAAGGAGAACTGACACTCTTCGATGCTAATGATCCGATGACCGCTTCTGTAGGTCCGACGTTGCTCTGTCACCCTTTTCCCGGACGCTCTCTGGCACCACACCCTCATCTTCATCACGCAGTTGCGGCGACACTTGAGCTATTGAACGATTGGAAACAGATGGCTCCAGAGTTGATTCGACCCACGAACATGTGGAGACCCCTCAAAGGCAGCAATCTGAAAAGACTCTCTCAATCTCATCGCGATTGGTGGATCAAAGGGGGTAGACACACCGCAATAAACCCATGGATAAACAATCCACCCACTATTGAATCCGTAACGGATAGTGATCTTGACGCCATTCCATCATTCAACACCCCCTATCCCGCTCTCAAAACTGGTCCAGCGTTCGCGATTGATGCAGGAGAACTCTTTCCACTTGTCCATCAATCTTTTCAGAGTCAAGGAGTCTCTCTTGTCGAAGATACCGTCCACAATATCACTCGACATAACGATCAGTGGAGTGTCGAAACATCGTCAGAGAAAAAGTGTTTTGATCAAATCGTTCTCGCTTTTGGACGTCAAACGAAGTCTTGGTTCCCGCATCTAGATATCACATTGCAAAGTGGTAGTTTGATGAAATCCAAGCCAAAACAAGAAACCCCGATTGAATCTCTAAGCCTGAATGGGCTCCACATTGGACAGCATCACGATGGGGATTGGGTATTTGGTTCCACCCGCTGGAGTTCAATTCGTCCTCACTTAGATACGGAAAAGCAAGAACTGTTACAGAGACTCAAAGACACTCTGCCATTTGCTCCTACCATGAAAGAAGACGGGTCGCGCATCTGGTCCGGTACAAGAACCATCTACGGTTCTGATCGGATGCCACTCTGTGGTGAATTGCCGCAACACCAAAACATTTTCGTATTGACAGCGCTCGGGTCCAAAGGATGGTTGTGGGGTCCATGGACCGCAAAACTCTTGCAGATGCGGTTGCAAAATAAGAAAGAAATAGATGGCTGGAATGTCGTGGACTTGATGAGAGCCAATGCCGAGGATGGTTGGTACAGTCCATCTATTGAATCGTAAATCGCTCAATTTGTAAGTTGGAATGACTTTTGCAAACCCAATCAGTGACACTACAAAAGCACTTGATGGCATTCATTGTCGCGCCAATGTCCTCAAGATTTGCTGACCCACAGCTTTAGATGTAGTGAATCTCGGTTGTGGGTCTTTTTTTCAATCGTGGGTTGCTTTTCATCCACTCGAGGTTTCGGTTATGACAACATTACCATTCAAGTCTTGGAGTAATCATGCGTGCCATTGTTCTTCCCACTATTAATGAGCCTCTCACTGTACAAGATGTATCATCACCAGTCTTGAAAAAAGGCGAAGCAAAAGTCAAACTCAGTGCAGCCGCTTGGAACAAACGCGATCATTGGATATCCAAAGGAAAATATCCCGGCATCCAAACGCCAGCTGTGCTTGGGTCTGATGGGTGTGGTGTGGTGACGGAGTGTCCAGATGAACCTCTATGGGTAGGAAAGGATGTCCTCATATGCCCTAGCCTCAATTGGGGAAATAATCCTTCCTATCAAGCCATGAATTACACGATATTGGGCATGCCAACACAAGGCACTGCCGCCACTGAAATCTGTGTCCCAATCGCAAATCTCGCTGAGAAACCGACTCATTTATCGAATGTTGAAGCAAGTGCGATTCCATTGGCTGGGTTAACGGCTTGGCGAGCCGTATCCACCAAAGCAAATATCCAATCTGGTGAGACGGTATTGATCACTGGCATCGGCGGCGGAACGGCTGTTTTTGCCATGCAATTTGCGCTGGCGATGGGCGCCACTGTATTTGTTACTTCTTCTTCTACCTCGAAGATTGAACGCGCTGTATCATTGGGAGCTGCTGGTGGTGTATTGTATACCGAAGAGGACTGGGGAAAACAGTTGCAACGACTAAAACCTCGAGGTTTTGATGCCGTGATTGACTCTGCCGGTGGAAATGGTTTTGGTACCCTTATTCGATTGCTCGGAATGGGAGGACGACTGGTATTCTTTGGTGGCACAGCAGGAAAATGGCCCGCACTTTTGCCTCAGTACATGTTCTTTAAGCAGATATCGATACTGGCGACCACGATGGGTACCCCAGATGAATTTAAAGAGATGGTCAGTTTTATTGCGAAACATCAAATTGTGTCGATTGTCGACTCTACATTTGATATGAGCGATGCCCAACAGTCTTTAGAACGTCTCTCTCATCCCGATCGTTTTGGAAAAGTCACCCTTCGCATTCAATAGTTAGTTTTCTGGTGCCGGTTGGGGAACCTCTAACCCCAAGACTTTACTCGCCAAAACCATCGCAACAAACTTAGGCATGTCGACGGCATTGCGCCTGAACATTCGACGTGGTTCTTGCTTCCATCGATACGCCCATTCCAAACCAGCGCGCTGCACCCATCCGGGAGCTCGTTTGAATTTCCCTGCGACGACATCAAATGATCCCCCTACCCCCATGCAGAATGGGATGTTCATGGTCTCTCTCCACCGGCCGAGGAAAATTTCTTTTTTGGGACTTGATATGGCTACAAAAAGCATGTCTGCCTGAGAGTCCCGAATATCTTCGGCAATTTGTTGTTCATCCGACTCATTGAAATATCCATTGCGATATCCAGCTATCTCGAGCTTGGGATACTTTTGACGATAGTGAGACACCGTTCGTTGTACCACTTCTTCTTGAGCCCCTAGAAAATACGGTTTGAATCCATGTTCGGCAGCCAACCCAATTAGCGATTCCATCAAATCAATCCCCGTGACGCGTTCAGGCAAAGGACGCCCCAACAGTTTCGATGCCCATATCACCCCAATCCCATCAGCATTGATCACCTCACATTTTGAGAGGGTGTGCATAAACTCTGGATCTTCTACCATGCGTAGGATGATCATGGTATTGATGGCCATGTGCTGAATTTTGTCACCTTGCTCGATGCTGGTCTGTATCCGGCGGATGGTTTCTTGCATGGTTATGGCATCTACCGGTACACCCATAAATGCCGTTCTATCTTTTAACATGTGCACTCCCAACTAACTTCACACACTCTATCGACATGAAACTGTTCAAGCAGTAGCAAAAATCGCATAATATTGCAAATACTTCACTTACGTTGAAGGTCTATTTTAGAGAATTTCAATGCACACTCCATAAAAATTGTATAGATCTTCCACGTGATGCCGAAGAATAACCGCATACACAGAGTGGGAGAACGCTATGAAACGAGTCTTGGTGGTGGGTCCGTGGGCCGGAACTGGAGGGGTACACACTTTTATGCGTAATCTGTGCATCCTGTCGAATTTAAATGAGCGTTGGGAATTCCAGCAATTTGATCTGTCTAGGCCTCCTAAGAAAACGATTGACAACAATGCGTACAACTTTCTATCTAGCGATCCAAAACGACTGATAAAGAGCCTTTTGGTTACGGGCGGACATTTCGGAAAATTTCCGCTGGAAGTCCGAAAAGCCGATGTGGTCCAAATTCAAGCATCTGACCACTATGCCTTTTGGGAGCCGCTGTTGTATGCTCGGGTGGCGAAGTTACTTGGAAAACCCGTTGTCGTCCGGTTTGGGGGGTCTTTTGATAAGTTTTATGCTTCTTCCACTCCAACGCAGCAGAAAATGATTGAACGAGCGTTGCAAATTCCAGATGGACTGGTGGTATTGTCACACTGGTGGAAAGATCACTTCTCTCAGTACGTTGACGGCTCAAAGGTACACGTCATTCACAACGCAGTACCAACCCCTCCCACTCCCATCGACAGAAACTCTCGAGAAGGTAAACCTGTTGTGCTTTGGATTGCAGGGTTTGAAGCGAAACGCAAAGGAATTGATGTCATGTTGAATCTCGTAGAGCGATTGCACCACAAGGCTCATTTTTTGTTTATCGCCGTCACAGATCAAGTCCGAGAAGTGATCGCTGAACGGGGACTGACTGAACACGTTGAAATGCACGGCGTTCAAAAACGAGAAACCTTGAACGAGGTGTTCTACCCTCGAGCAGATATCTTCATGCTTCCATCTTTTGGTGAAGGGTTTCCCAACTCGATGCTTGAAGCCATGGCGGCTGGTTTACCATCTCTCAGTACCCCTGTAGGGGCCATCCCAGAGGTATTGGTTCCAGGAGAACATGGGTACATCAATGACCCTACTGACGCCGATGGCTTCTTTCGAGACTTAACAGATTTGCTCGACAATCCAGAAAAAAGACGCGCGATGGGTCAAAACAGTTATGATCTGGTATCTTCAACATACCATTTGGATACAGTCTTTGAAAGATACACCAATCTTTGGCAACAATCCATCTTCACCCTAGCGTAGAGTCCATCATGACCACTAAAGAAGACCTCCTCAAATACATAGACCGACTCGAACAAGATATCCAGACTCTTCGGAAAATGGTTGTATCACTGCAGGACGATTCCGAAACAGAAGAAAATAGCGAACCCATCTCGGCTATACTCATTGATACAGAGTCGCCAGAAGACCTGACCGCACAGTTTTTGGTGGCCGCACAGCAACCTGACAGTGCCTCTCGCGATAAACTACTGGTACAATTGCTACACAGTTCGATCATCAAACACCCTCCTGCAATGGACAGCTTCCTCAGATTTAGTTTCAAAACGCTGCAAAATCGCTGGAGTGACTACTTAACCGATTCTTCTGATCCGCACTCCTTTACCATCACGCGTCAGCAACGAAATGACCGAGGCGAATTGTCAGACTTGCGAATCTATTTGCAGGCCTCTCACCGCTCTCCGTGTCCCATTACCTTCCAACAGGACCCACTCTGCGAGATGCAATGGCGAGTGATCTCATCTTCTCTATAAGAGAACCTGCATTCAATCCATTCGAGACGAAGAAAGAAGATCTATCCTGCAATTGACGAACCCTTTGAATAATGACACATTGTATGAAAACCACACCATTCATGTGAGAACCATACATGTCTGACTTAGCGCAAGACATCCAGCAGGCAGAAGATAAAGACTCTGAAACAACGACGGATACCCAAACCGGTAACTCTGAACAAGATATCCTGGGCAACACTGCAGTATTGGATATCTTAGGATTTTCAGATACCCCCCCAGCCTTGGAGGGTTCAGCTCGAGATGTCTATATGCAACATGCTGAACGAACCCCCGCAATGATGGTCGGCTTGACACAGGTTCAGCAAATAGACATGGAGATGTTTCTGCGCAATTGGAGTCGAAATCGAAATCGATATGAAGAGGTTAGCCAAGCAACCAATATGCCGGCAGAACTCATCGCCGCACTTCACTGGCGAGAGAGCTCCGCTAATTTCAACACCTATTTGCATCAAGGTGACCCTCTCGGAAGACCTGCTGTCAACATACCCAACAATATACCGGTGTTCTACGAGTGGGAAGAGGCTGCGAAGCATGCATTGAATATGGACTATCACAAAAATCGCCAAGAGGACTTGGAAATCAATCAAGACACTCAAAATCCAAACGCCTTAGCAACCTATGCTGAAACCTACAATGGTTTAGGATACTTTCAACGTGGTGTTCCGAGTCCTTACGTCTATTCTGGTACGGATCAATATATGTCTGGCAAATATGTAGCCGATGGACAATATCGCTCGGGAACAGTCGATCAGCAAATAGGGGTCATGCCCTTACTTGGTGCTCTAGATGCCATTCAAACACCACAAGACATGTCTCCCAAAGCCATCAACGCCGATTTTGCTTGGAGTCGCGTTGCCAATGGTTCCAAAGTCTTACGCAAAGGAGATTATGGACTGGAGATTGAAGCTCTGCAATCAAAACTGCAGCAGCTTGGATACAACATCAACAGTATCGATGGAGACTTTGGGAATAAGACAAGACAAGAGGTCATCCAGTTTCAAGGGGCCACAAATCAAGTCCAAGATGGTATCGTAGGTAGGAATACTGCTACGTCTATCGATGATGCCTTAAAAACACCATCCTAGTTCATACCTTGTTCCGAACAACATCGAATTCAATAAAGCGATGTAGGAGAATGATCAACTTCAATAGATAAGGTCAGACTCTTATATGATCACACCACCCATTTGTTCAGATCTATACACACAAACTAAACAAACGTTTAAAAATTATATCAATCGATATACATAAAATTGGTATTGGATTTATAAAGACTCACTCCATCATTTTTTCGCTACCTCTTAAATGGATCAAAGATTTTATTTTCGAAACTTTTTTATTTTTTTTGTTTTGCTATAGGATCGAGAATCTCGATCACCTGATCATTCGGTCAAATTATGACCTTCAAAAACACTTGACAAGTAAAGATTTATGGGCAAAAATATCAGTAAGGGAAATAGGAGGATTTCATGTCCATTGAAAAAT
>CAJWHX010000135.1 GCA_913040875.1 uncultured Pseudomonadota bacterium
ACCCTCCATTGGAGCCAGTGTAATTGGTGGGTCGATTTTAATGTCGCGAATGTAATAGGGCTTCATGTGTTCATGGGTGTTGGAACAATTTGTTTGTTCATGTTAAATACTCTCGTAAATATGAGGGATTTTTAACATGTCTGAGCAATCTGCACCACCGATAGAAACTGCACCTCCGGGAAAAGCACATTCTGTAAATGAAGATGGGACTCCAGATGGATACAATCCGCCCAGTGCCTATACGGATAGGATTCTGCCTGGGGGTATGACACGATTGGACGTATCGTCTCCTGCCAACAAACTGTTCTTTGTCCATAAAGCGTTGGTAGAGTCGATTCAGTTTCCATGTAAATTGCGCTATTTAAAGCTGACCGATAGACAAAAAGGGCAACTTGAAAAGCCTGAGTCCTATGTAGCGGTAGACGTCTCCAAAGATAGAATACTACAAGCACTGGATGAGTATCATGATCTGTTTTACGAAGATGCCCGTCATCAACTCTGGATTTTAGGGGCACAAAACGAACAGATTGTATTGGATGAGTTGGGGATGATCTTTGTTTATCCAGATGACTTTCTTTTCCGAGAAATTTTGGCTCAGCTTGGTTGGTCGACAGAAAAGCACGAGAGTATGGATACAAGAGACTATGTAAAAGTACATTTTCGTTTGGTGGCTGATGAACAAGAAGAGCATTTCTTTCAGCGTTTTGGTTTGACACGGTGGGAAGGGTGAACTGGGCTGCTTGCTCTATCACTTTCCATACTGAATAAAATTCAGTACAGTAGGACTAGAGGATCATTTACGATACGAGAAACCATGAACGCACTTCCCAAACGTCTACATATTGCCATCATCTCCTTGTATGCATTGGAAAACAATGGTGTACGTCATGTTGCTTCTTCGCTACGTAGCGCAGGGTTTCAGGTGACAGAGATCTATTTTAAAGATTGGGTCAACAACAATTTCCCTTGGCCAAAAGAGATCGAAGTGCAGAATTTGATTCAGTTGCTTAAAGATAGAGGGATCGACTATGTTGGATTTTCTGTTCGAGCGAGTGCTTTTCATCGAATGGCGATGTTTTTAACAGAGCGGATTCGAAACGCATTGGGACTACCGATTTTATGGGGTGGGATGCATCCTACCTTTATGCCAGACGTTTGTATTCAAATCGCTGACTGCATTGCCATTGGGGAAGTAGACCATGCCGTGATTGAGTTTTTCAATCGTGTTGATTCAGGTGAGGATATTCGAACGACACCCTCCTTTTGGATTCGAGAAGAGTCTGATGGTGAAACAGTCATTCATAAGAACGATTTGGCACCTCTGGTGTCACTAGACGATATACCGTTTAGAGACTTTCACACTCAAGCGGACAAGTTTCATGTGGAAGGGACGAAAGTTACAACTGGTGACCCTTTCATTACAAATCCAGAATATACTGTTTTGGCTTCTAGAGGGTGTCCATATTGGACCTGTACATTTTGCTCAAACACGGTCACGAAACCCCTCTATGAAGATTTGGGAAAAAACTTTAGGTTGCGTTCGGTAGAGAATTTGATTCAAGAAATGGAGTATGCGACGAAGCTTTGTACCAATATAAAAGTGGTTCGGTTTGATGATGAGGTATTTCCCATTCGCAAGGCTTGGATTGAGGAGTTCGCCGAGAAGTGGCCCGAGAGAGTCGGTATACCATTTGAAGTGTTGGTGGATCCAAGAATGGTTACGGAGCGTTCATTGCAACTGCTGAAAAATGCGGGACTAAGAGCGATTTGCATGGGGATTCAAGCCCATGAGCGCATCAACTACGAGTATTACAATAGACCGATTCCCAATGCCAAGATTTTAGAGTGTCAACAGATTTTCCGTAAAGTTGGTATTCAAGCGAACCTACAGATTATATGGGACGATCCCTTTTCAACTGAAGAAGATAAAGATGCATTGTTTCACATGTTGATGGAGTTGGAGCGTCCGTTTGAGTTGTATTTGTTTGGTCTGACGATTTACCCTCGGACACATTTGGCACGTAGATTGTTGCGCGAAGGTAAGATTACTCAGCATGACATAGAAGGCATCAACACACATGCCTTTGAACAGTTCAGGGTGGATCTAAACCACCCGAGACCTAAAGCCGACCAACGGTGGCTGGCCTTGATTGTATTGCTCAATAAAAATATTTTGCCCAAAGACTTCATCTGGAAACTATATCATTCAGAATTTTTCAGAGAGCACCCCGAGATTCTCATTCAAGTCGCACAAGCGGTAAATTTGGCAAAGATGAGTCGAGTTGCGCTTGAGATGGCGATGAGAGGAGAGATGACGCCATTGCTTATCAAGCGCTGGGTGAATCCAAAGTCCTTGGTGACGATGTGATAAATCACAAGCACAGTAGAGTTGGAAAAAGAGCTCAACTGGCACAGATGAGACGACGAGCAGTGGCGTGGAAAAACATGATGACGTCTGCAACGATGAGACGCGTCGATGAATCATGGGTACCACAACCTCATGCAGGGCACTTCATTGTAACGTACAAGTGCAACTTGAAGTGTAAGGGCTGTGATTCTTGGAAGGTCTCCGAACACAACGATTTATCCGCAGCAGAATGGCGTACGGTGTTTCGCCAAATGCCCCATTTGGATTTGGTGAAAATCTTGGGTGGGGAACCGTTTGTGCGACGGGATATAGTAGAGATTTTGACTGCTGTTCGTGAGGAAGTGGACCCGTATATTTTACAGCTGACGACCAACGGAATGCTTGAGCAACGATTGGTTGAGGCGTTGCACGCCATCGCTTGGCCTGGATTGCAGCTGCGCATATCGGTGGATGGCCTGCCGAAAACGCACGATAAAATGCGAGGGATGGAAGGTTCATGGGCTATCGTGGATAGGACGGTGAATCGAATTGCAGAATTAAAGGAACAGTATGGATTCTCTTTTGGGATTAACTTTGCTGTGACGGATTCTTCGATCGATGATCTTCCACAAATGCGAGAGTATGCCAATTCTGTTGGTGCAGACTTGATTCCCGGTCTTGTCGTGACACCATTTTTGGTTGGAACGACACCGCCTGAAGAGGAGACACCACGGATTGTGATGATCTCTGAAAAGGAAAGAGCGTTGGAGGCATTGACGCATCAGGAAGTGGGAACAAAGTCCCAGTTGCCTCTTTTGGATCATTTGTATTCCAGATGGGTTACAAAACGCACCTTCTCGAAACAACTCTATGATGGCGCTCATAAGTTTCATTGTCGAGAACTTCAGGATTTGGTCTTCGTAACCCCAAATGGGGATCTGGCTCGGTGTTCGTTGGACCACAAGCCCATTGGAAACTTTCGAGAACAGAGTTTTCAAGAGATTTGGACAGGACCAAGAATCCAAAAGGCCAGAAAGATGGTCAAAGATTGCCCCGGATGCTTACAGGCAAGCGTCCAAATTTTGTCCCGCTTGTACGGTGGGTGTGTACTAAGTTAAATTCCCATGGCAAGTGCACAGTAGAGGGTAGCGTTACGGTAGTTGTATGCTTTTATTGTCTAGGTCGATGATGATGTTGTTTGCTGCGCGCTGATCCAAGTGAAAGACAGTGTCGCTGAGATCAATTCTCACATCGTCTGCGTCCGGTCCATCGCCCTCTGGGTCAATATAAGCCCGAAGCGTGACCTTTTTCGGCAATCCGACGGGCAGCGCAAACGGACCTGGTTGGTTGAGCTTGATTGCGTTTACGACTTCTGGGTTTCTCGTTTGAGCTGTGATGGCATCTAGATGAATGATTCCGGATTCGTATCCATTGAACTGCAACGTACCAGAAATCTTGACGGGCTCACCACCATTGAGTCCAGTCACCGCTTGAGAGATGGAACCTTTCACAAATGGGTCAATTTGAGTTGGAATACTTTTTCCTGTACCTTCGGACATAATCGAACCACCGACCGTCCAATCGGCATTCGAAAGTAGAGCAGCCAGTGCTTCTCCCATAATGGAGTGTCCTTTGGCCGTCGGATGCATCTCATCGAGAAACAACTCTTGTCTAGACAACCCGGATTCGATAAACAATTTCGGCACATTAATGAGAGGAGCCCCCTGTGTCTCGGCGACCAATTTCATCGCTTTTCGATACGGTGTCCAGGCTTTGCCTTCGTTCTTTTCTAGGTTGAGGTCATCCTCATTGGCGAGCAGTACAAAAACGACTTCTGCATTGTTTTCGCGCGCCATTTCAACAAGTGTCATTAAATTTTGCACATAATCATTGATCTCTACTCGGCGGGCTCCAATGTGATTGCTTGACCCAACTTGCCAGGATACGGTCCGGATTTTCTCTTGTTGTTTTCGGACTCGCATTTTCCAGTCTGCCACTCTAAATATGGCGGAGTTGGCTAAGGTTCTTTGTAGTTTTCCAACCCAGCTCTCTTCAAAGCCCATCGTGGTTGCCAATAAATCTTTATCAATGAACGAGTCAAAATTGTTGTCTGACCAGATATTGGCGACTACGATGAGGTCCGGTTCGGTTTTCATACCGCGCAACCTCAAAAAGTTGATGCTCTGATAAGAAGAATACCCCGGCACAGCCGCACACAAGCCTTCGACATCCCCTCCGAGACGTTGAGCTGCCACTTGGGAAAAGACTTCTTTGTCCTCTACCCCAAATCCAAAAACACTAGAATCGCCCGTTGTAATGAACCGTTTCACTCCATTTGGTTTCGGTATATCTACGGATTCGCCGCGCATACCCATTGAATTAATGGTGACAGTTACGCCTTGTTCATTTCGAATACCGGGTGCAAATTCAAACAACAAGTAGGGGTTCCCTTTTAGGGTTGGAGCCCCTTGGATCTTACTTGGAGGCGGGGACTCCCATGCATCCAATTCCGCCTTGTACAATTTGGATACCAGCGCTTCAGAAGTGAGCCACAGCCCGAGAGTTGTGCAAATGGTAAAGAGAATCTTTTGTTGTGTGTTCATACCGCTCTCTCATTCTGGATTCGGTACTGAGTTCAGCTTTTCCAGTACCTGTTGGAGATTTTGTCTTGCGACCTCGTTGTTCGGATCGAAGCGCAACGTAGAGCGAAAGGCTTGTGCAGCGCCCTCCAGATCACCCTGTGCAATTTTAATTAACCCAATTGAGCCTCTAGCCGCATGAAATTGTGGATCTTCCAATGTGGCTTTTCTAAAGTCCACCTCCGCCTTATCCCATATCTCGAGTCCGAAGTGGATTCTTCCTCTCAAAAACCACAAGGTAGCCGATGGTGTAGGAGATGTTTGGATTAGACGGTCTACTTCAAGCAATCCACGAGTCCATTTCTCTTTTGCGATAAAACATTCGATCAATCCAATTCGAACTTTTGGATTGTCTCCGTTGACCAAATCCAAAGTCGTTTGAAATAATTGTTGTGCGTCCGCAATCCGATTTTGTTGGAGTAAAAAGGTGGCGAGGTTGTAGGTAGGGATCCAGTTGCCTGGCTCTAGCTGCTGTGCCTCAATCAATAAAGATTCCACTTGAACTATATCTTCTTCTAATCCTGCGACCCGTGCTAGTCCATTGATGGCTTCGATGGAGGTGGGGTTCATTTCCTTTGCTCTAGAGTATTTCTCAGCGGCCTTATCCATAAATCCTTCCCCAAGTGCAATATCCCCCAGTAGCAACCACGGTTCAATATTTTCTGGGGCGATTAACTGTGCCGTTAGCGCATACCGTTTTGCTTCTCCCCAGTGTGTGGAAGATTGCCCCTCCTTTTGTGCCAAGCGGATGTGCTTTTTTGCCGATAGAAGGTGCGGTGCAATCAAATTTTGTTTTAGATCGGAGGGGAGGTTTGTTTGCTGTAAACTTTGTAGTGTACCGGACATGCCAGAAGATATTAATTCAAGATAATCTCTGTGGTTCTCAAAAGATTCCTCTATATTTTGAATGTCCGCGGCGGGAATGTCAGTCCATAATTCAGTAGGAGCAGGGATATTATTTCTGATCTCTGTCAAATGGGCATATGGAATAGGGGGACGATTTTGTGGAGACAAGTCAACATCACCATCTGCAGCAAACGGGTATCGTTTTAATATGATCTGATTGATCCATTCGTTTGAGTCTGTCGACAGTTGCTCTTTAAACTGTGTGTAGGACATCGGGGAATTGGAACACAATATGAGAAGGGCATCAATATTATCTTTTGGCAAAATATAGTACGTATGCTCAAAGACGGATTCGAGTCTGTAAGCCATCATGCCAAGTCCCCTGTTTGGAATTTCTTGCAAATGGAGGATGAATGCGGCTACTCCAGTAGGAGTTAGAGAACGCTCTACATGTTGGAGATGTCGTTTTGAGAATCCATTTGAGACACTTGATGCCCATGGATGATGTATGCTTTCGATCACCATGTCATATTTGGATGAATGGGAGAGAAGGTATCCGGTATTCTCTTTAAGTAAACGATTGGGTTTAAGCCATGCATTCTTTCGTTGTGGATAAGTTTGAGCGATCAATCGAGTCAGAAAGGTATTGGGGGTAAAGACGTTGATGTTAAGATTGTTCGCGTCGCCCAAGGACATATTGACCTGTCCAGATATGTCATTCAAAATAGCAACTTGCCCCACATCTGGAAGAAGTTTTTCTAGCAATCTTCCGTAGTTCACTTCATTGGTCCATCGTCTAGAAGTCTTGGTTATAGGTAGGCTTTCGACGAATACCTCGTTATTTAGGGGAATTGTTACATCTTTAGACATTTGTATCTTTTGTCCGAAGAATATCCATCCGTTGTTGTTCCAAGTTTTTTGGGTTGCGATGTATTTGTTGTCCTCTAGAACCGTTACAAACTTTGAAACTGGAATTGACTGATGTACAGGTCCACGATTGGTAAAGAGACAGAATAGTCCGATTATTGCAGTGAACATTGTGCTGATTTTGAACCCTTCAAAGACTGTCCAGAGAACGGCTAACAATGCGATGACTGGAAGCTCAGTTACTTGATCCGTGAGGAGGTTGGACAGGACTAAGCTCAATGCCATTCCTAGCCACGACATTTTTGAAGGGTGAAGTAGAACCCCTAAGCATCCTGAGATTGCAATCGATCCAAGGAGCATCGATCCACCAGACCAGTCTTGGACGCTTGAGTAGCCAAGTAGCGGCCACAGTATTATTACGACCCATCCGAAGGTAATATAAAGACGATTTTGATCAAACGGAATCTGTTTAGATACGAACGCCATTGCGCCAGCAGACCCAACAAAAGAAACAATAGATTGAAGCAGGTGATAGGGCTGAGGGTGTGTAAGGGGGGATTGCTGATTCCAAAGTGCTGTAAACAGTACCCCCACAATAGCCCCGTGTATCAATTTAGAAATGTGTTCATGATCAAAAGAGGTGGGAAGTATGTCAGGGGATAAATGAAATGTTTGAAACAGTGAGACAACAAAGCACACAGACATTGGAACGATAGACCAGGTAGGAAGCAGAAGAGTGATTCCCAACGACAGTGAAAACAGGAGTAGGCTTACCTTAGTACCCACAACTTGTTCAGCTTGTTTGGCAGCACCCAGGTTAAAACCAATCCACAATGAAATCGCTAGATAACCTACATTTTGTACAACACACGCAATAAACAATATCGCTAAGGCACCGATTTTATTGCGTGTAGACAGAGGGACATACTGTAGTATGCTTCCAATCATGAAGGTGGCCAGCAAGTCAAATCCCAAATGAAGATTCCATCCGTATTCTTCTACAGTCCAAAGATATAAACTGTTTTGCGAGTCAGTTCCTATTGCACTACTGATATAGGGGTAATAGGTTGCCGTCCCCCTAACCCACGACATGGGCAGCCCGCTGACATCGACCGGGCCTTTCAAGAAATTCCCGTTTTCATAGGGGTATAATTCTTTTCTGGTATCTACAGCGCCGCTACGACCCTTCGGCGCCCCATATGCTCCTGGGTTACTCAGTGTTGTTTTCAAAGACCCTTCCATTCCTGTATTAACTATTGCAAACCTAGGGTTATCAGCCCACCTTGGAGCTACTGCCATAGCACCTCTTAAATCTTTGTTTCCTATACCATTATTAGGTCCACCTGGGCCCTCTCCTAGGGCATTCTGATAGTCACCCAGAAAAACTATTGCACTAGGTGCTTCTACCGAAGAGTGTCCTGTATTAAACCATTGGCCAAGACTCCAAGAGCCCCCTTCATACCTTTGCCATCCAAG
>CAJWHX010000136.1 GCA_913040875.1 uncultured Pseudomonadota bacterium
GCACACTTTTTTATTAAATAAAATTTTGGACTTCTAGTTTATTTTTGAAACCTAATTAAACCCACGGCATTGACCCCCAATATTCGATACTTTATTTCCATTACAGAACAGCCCGTTGCCATGGGACTCGTATTGCATGGTGAGGCCAGTGATCTCAACATCGACTGGAACACTCGACTTGGAATACCAGAATATCGCACTCAATCCGACAATCTAGTCGCACCCGAAGCATCTTGCAATGTCACCACGTTTGCAATGGTCTTAGAGCGACTGGGAATTGGTCGCGATCAGGTATCGAGTGTCTTGGATCAAAAGATGGGCGTCTCAATGGTCCAAACACCCGAAGCACAATCGGAAAGCTGGATCGATGCCACCCTAGAGTATTTGAATACTTCGATGAAAAAGAGCATGAATTACCAGAGAGTTCGCGGACAAACCGCCATCGGAAAAGATCAACAGTCGAATATGGCGGCGGAGTATCGCGACCGAGCACAAATGGAAGATCTACTGGATCTGTTGGCACACGAAATTGGAGTGCCTCGAACATCTGTAATATCATCCCCCAAAAGAATGCTCGAAACCATTACTGGTGGCGTAAACACTCCAACAACCGAACAAATCTGGAATCGAAATTGGGATTCGTTATCGGAAAGGGTCGAGCTATGCTTACAGGCTGGCGGAGCGGCCGCTCTGTCTTTCAAACACAAAGGATCTCGTTCGAGTGCAACACACATCGTTTCCATACTTGAAGTAAAGGAAGATGGATTTGTCATCGATGATCCCTATGGCATCGTTCGAGAAGATTACAATCCGCGCAGCTGGGACGATGCCTATTGGTCCAAACGAGACAATGACAGCCTTATCAGCTCCAGATCCCTCTCCGAGCAACGAAATGAGATCGGGGACACAAACGAATGGGGCATCGGTTGGGCTAGAGACTTGCAAGATGAAGAGAAAAAGGGACAAGAAACAGTCCTATCCAAAAAACAAATTGAGCGCTCGATGTTCTACGTGCAGCTGTTTCACCGACAGACTGATACGACGACCGACTCTGACACAGAGTAATCAGTCATGGGGCGCTGTTCGGACAATAGAATGACCTGAAGTGAACTCAAGGCACAGCAAGTCTATTTTGACGCACCCGATCAATACAGTGCGGACAGCTGATTCCAAACTCATATTTTTCAGACTGCTGATCTTCTACGGATAAGGGGGCTCTGCACGCATAGCACTGCGTTACCTCCGTTTCTTCGAGTGCAGGATTCAGCGCCACACGGTGATCAAAAACAAAGCAATCCCCGTTCCAATGCGCTCCGCCCACTTCTTCAAAATACCCAAGAATACCGCCTTTGAGTTGCTTGACATTGGTAAAACCAGCATCGAGCATCACAACACTCGCCTTCTCACAGCGAATACCACCAGTACAAAACATCACAACGGGAGTGTCTTTCAGTTCCTCTGGCATTTCTGACACCGCTCTTGGAAAATCTCGAAAGGATTTGATGTCCAATTCCATAGCCGTTTCAAAAGTTCCCACACGACATTCATAGTCATTTCGAGTATCGAGTACGAGGACATCTTTACCTGCGTCGAGCCATTCCTTAAACTCGGTCGGCGTGATTTCTTCGCCCGTAAACTCTGCAGGTTTGATGTGGTCGACTCCCAAAGAGATGATCTCCTTCTTCAATCGGACATTCATTCGGCGAAACGGTTGATAGTCCGAGTAGGAAACTTTCAAAGGAATATCAACAAAACGCTCGTCCTGTTCAAGATGCTGTACAAAGCCATCAATCTGTGTTTGAGCACCGGCTAAGAAAAAGTTAATGCCTTCTGTCGACAGCAAAATGGTCCCTTTCAGATCTAGATCAGTGCACACATCCTGAAATGGTGCTTGCAGCGCATCGCGATCTGGTAAATCCACAAATCGATACCCGGCAATATTGACGACGCTGTCCATGACGCTCTCCTATCCACTTTTCACTGGCGCTATGTATCCAAAATTCATGAATTTTTCAAGTCAAATGCCCCATTTTAAGGAGTGAACCACCATGACTTTCACCATTCGTTTAGCCACAGAAGACGATGTCTCAACGATTCTTCTGTTCATTATCGCCCTTGCGAAATACGAACAATTAGAGCATGAAGTCGTCGCAACAGAAGACCTACTAAAAGAAACTCTGTTTGGGTCGGAACCTCAGGCTGAAACCCTATTGGCCTTTGAAAACGATACTGCCGTGGGCTTTGCTCTCTTTTTCTCCAATTACTCCACTTTCCTTGGACGCGGTGGAATTCACCTTGAGGATTTGTTTGTCCTCGAGGCATTTCGGGGGCGCGGGTATGGCAAAGCGCTCTTAGACAAAATGCAAGACATAGCCAAAGAAAGACAGGCAGGAAGACTAGAGTGGAATGTTCTAGACTGGAATACCCCTGCCATTGAATTTTATGAATCAATGGGTGCCAAACCGGTATCAGGCTGGACGACCTATCGAATGACATTTTAAGAGATGATACACATCCCAATGGCTTACATCTAAGGGCATACTGGATGAAAGGCCAAATCGTCGACCAGTACACCATTGAACGATCCGACTAAGGTGCTGGCACCGGTACTTGGAACAATCGTCCACAATTGTGAACCCGTTGCCGCGATCAGCAACCCTGTTGAATGATCAAACTCCAATCCAACAGAGGCAAACGGCACAGACGTGCTGACGAAATTGCTAGCCAGTCCAGTGTTGGGGTCGACTGTAAATATTCGGTTCTGTGATGCATCTGCGCCATACATAGTATCGGTACTGCAGTCATACGCCATTCCATTGTTACCGATGTTATTACCCAAAGATCCGACGACGGATGCTGGACCACCACCTAGATTGAGCTGCATCAGCTGATTGTTGGCAGAATTCAAACCGTACAGCTGGTTGCCACCACCGAAAGAAATACCGCCCATAGCCCCAACACCTGTCGTTCCAATCGATACACCAGTCCCCTGACAGACATCAAATGAATAGAGCGTACTGCCCGCATTGGAGTGAACAATAGCCGTCCCATCTTCCCAGACATCCATCGAGTTGATACCGGTCAATCCAGATTGGATACTCGTAATAGAACTGACTGAAGCGTTACTAATGTTGATTTCATACACGTTCATTGATTGCGTATCGATGGTGACCAAAGACCATCCCACTTTCACATCTTCATCCACCGTTCCGTCACAGTCATCGTCAGTCGCATTGCAAATATCTAGAGCACCTGGGTACACAGCTGCACTACCGTCATTACAGTCTCCAGCGACGTTCACTCTCCCATCTACCTCTGTACAAGACTCCACTGTATCGTTCGGGTCTCCATACGAGTCAAAATCATTGTCGGCATACCAAGTACTGGTAACCCCTTCATCGATGTCTCCATCACAATCGTTGTCCATTTCATCGCACACTTCTTCGGAATCTGGATTGACCAAATCATTCCCGTCGTTGCAATCCAGATCATTGTCCACCCAGCCTTCTTCTGCGGCACAGGCCTGTTGACGATTGTTGGCATTTCCAAACCCGTCGCCATCGCTATCGGCATACCAGGTGTCTCCAACTCCATCATCTAGGAGGCCGTTGCAATCATCATCTTTGTCATTGCATACTTCAACACCGTCAGGATTGATGGTGGCATCTGTATCGTCACAATCAGAGGTATCCATCACTGTACCTTCGGGTTGCTCACAGGCTTCCGTCCAGTCATTCAGGTTGCCGTAGCCATCAGAATCATTGTCGAAATAAAAGATGCTGGTGTCGCAATCTGGTTCGGTAGCCGTGTCTACTGAGTCTACAGTTGAATCAGGCTTGTTGTCTTCTGCACAAGCGAGGGTCAGAAGGAATAGGATGGGATGGGTTCTCATATCAATCCAAGGAATAAAGGGTTTCAGCAAAACAATATATCAGTTCCAGTCTAATCCAAGCAACATCCGTAGCATTGTACCGAATGCTGCCCACATAACGAAAGATACCATGAACCATACAATACAGAATCTTCTTTGAAAGACCGTCTAGGATTGAATAAAATAGATCTACCACCGTTGATACATCATCAACAAGAATGGTCGGAGTCACAGCTATGCGCACCCTTTGGACAACACTCATGGTTCCATTTTTTCTCTCTTGCAATGGAGATGGAAGTGGCAAGATCAACCTGTATACGATCGAAGACGACATTGAACTGGGGCGTCAATTGCGAGCGGAAATCGCTTCAGATCCCGTGACCTACCCAGTCTTGTCTCAGACGATGTATCCTGAAGCCTACGCCCATCTCTATGAGATTCGAGACAGCATTTTGGCAAGTGGCGCGGTCTATTACGCCGATGACTTTGATTGGGAGGTGCAGATCATCCACGATGATGAAACGCTGAATGCTTTTTGCGCTCCAGGTGGCTACATCTACGTCTATACAGGGCTCATCAAATTTTTGGCCCATGAAGACAACCTCGCCGGAGTGATTGGACACGAGATTGCCCATGCAGATTTGCGACACTCTACCCAGCAGCTCACTCAGGCTTTTGGTCTAAGTGTGCTCTTGGCTATTTTAACCGACAGTGACCCTGGACTCCTAGGAGAGGTCGCGGCAGGACTGGTCAATCTCTCATTCAGCCGATCGGATGAGAGGGAAGCCGATGAAGCATCTGTCGATTACCTTTGCAACACGGACTATGCAGCCGACGGTACTGCTGGTTTCTTCGAGCAGCTTGAAGGATTTGAGCTCCCAGAGTTTCTCAGCACCCATCCAAGTTCCGAGACTCGGGTGGAAGACATCACAGAATACGCCACCAGTCTGGGATGCGACTTGACCTTAAAACCGGATGCAGACTATCAGGCTCTCATCGATTCGTTGCCTCGATAACTCAAAGTTCAACATTCAACGCATATTCATTTCGATTTTGTGTACTGCTCTTGCTTTATCAACCAATCTGCCACCACTTGATGACCTTTGGGATTCCAATGTGGGTCGCTTTGAAAATACAAACCCGGTCCTTCCGGTTGAAGCACTGGTGTTAAGTCCGTGGCGCTGATAATCGGCGGAACAATGGTCTGTATTTCTGTCACCACTTGTTCTGCCAATCCAGATTCTGTAAACGCTTCCATTGGTGGTACAAGCCAAATACGGCATTCCACCTTTTGACGCACGCACTCCAAGGCGAGTGCGTCCAACTGTTTCTCACTAGCCTCCAAAGCCGTTCGCAGCTGATCAACATCGCGCAATTGATCAATTTGAGCCTGTTTTTCTGCAAATCGATCGTCTGTTTGTATCGCCCAAAGCGCATACAATCTAGAGATGAATCTTGAATATTGCAGTGTCGTGAGTAGGGTATCCTTTCCCTCCAAGGATACCTCTGCCGTTTCATCAGGTTTCATTGGTGGTCTACTGGACCAATCGTTCTCCCAGATATCGTTTCCCCAGAAGAAGAACAGCCATACTTCGTCCACTTTCACCTTCGACTCTTTCCAGAGCATCAATGCATCTGAGGTGTTGTACCCGTCCACACCAGCATTCAGCCAATCCACATTGTGGACACCGGCTTCCAGTTGTCCAACAAAACTCTGCGACCACGACACCTGACCGGCAAACAGAAATGAATCCCCAAGCAATAAGATTCGCTTGTCCACCGGGCGATTTACTCGTCCCGACGAAGCTACTCGAAAGCCATTTTCATCGGTGTACACCCAATTGTCAAACTCTAGGCCTTTGAACTGTGCCTGCCGATTTGGATGGTGCTTGAATCGAGGTTTATCCGGACGCTCCCCCGGTTTAAATCCACCCACTGGCTTATATAAATCCGTCGGCAACTGAGAGTGTACGATGTCTTGCAGAAATGTATCGTGCCAAGTAGGAAAGAAACGCACCATCGCTTCAGCCAATCCGGCTGCGAAGAATACTCCCAAAAGGATGGCTTTTATTTTGGATTTCGATGGAACATTCATATGGCTTTCATTAGATTTTACTATGCTATAATCAGATTCAAATTTATCATTGGTGGTGTATTTATGTTCTTTGTAATTCTCATTGGATTTATTATCGTGAATCTCTTAGTCCGGCGATTTGTGATTCCCAAAGTGTATACTGGACAACCGTTTGAAGATGGTCGTGCATTCAACAAACCCAATTGGATTGAAATGATTGAAAGTGCCTTTTGGCTACTGCTATCTCTCACACAAGTATATCAGGTATACGCTGTCGGATGGAATGTGGAAGTCATCATGAGCCTCATCTTTGTCGCTATCTTTGGTGTTCTCTGGCTTTCTAGGAGTATGGACATCTACAACTTTCAACACAGCGAAATCAGATTGACACCCACTCAAATTGCCTTTCGAAGTGAAAATGAAGAGTGGACGACGTTGCAAAATATCACTGCCGTTTATTTCACTAGTGTACCAACCAAACGGTTCACATTGAGTAACCACGCCAAAGATTTTGCGATGGGGGTACAACGAGACGGTGAGGAAGATGTCATCATCAATATCCAAGGAATGTATCTACGATGCTATATCGCTGCCATTGTTGAATGGAGTCGCAAGTTGTATACAGTCGTCCAAGAACCCAAAACACCATCAGAGGACAGCACACAAGAAACAGCCCCTTCGTCGAACGATGACCACACACCAGAATCCATTCCGGAGGATTCTACAGCCGACTCAGAGCAAGCCCCTTCGTAGACTGAGGAAGAAAAGTATTCCAAGGTGTGCTATACTTGGACACGAACAATCAATTAGCCTTATGAGTATTCTATGAAACCGACCTCACTTTTGTTCTCCGTCCCATTATTTTGTGCCTGTGGATTGGGCCTACAAACCAATGGTCCCCTCTTTGACAGTGGGCTGCTCGATGATGATCTCGAACCCTCTTCTGAGCCCAGTGATTCCGATACGGATGTCACAGATACAAACGATACCACAGTCGATACCAGCGACACCAATGACAGCGACACAGACACTGACCCCTTACTTGCCGGCTTGATCACCAGTTCCACCCCGCTCTACGGAACAACTGCAGGTGGCGATACAGTCAGCATCAACGGTGGACCATTCACCAGTGATGCCACGGTGACCTTTGGCGGAGTTCCGGGCGTCGTTCTCTCGAACAATGGCTCGATGATTCGCGCCAACACACCGGCGACCTCCGCAGATGGACCGGTCGAAGTCCGCGTCGATATGGACGACGGATACGGGATAGCACCTGACAATTTCATCTACTTCTCAGATGCCATTGGTAAAACAGCCACCATCGGTGTAGTCAGCAAGGCGGAGTACGTCGGTACCTATTGGGGAAGTGGTACCACGCCCCCGTCCGAAGCCAACATCTGGACAGCCTTCACCAACCCTCTAGACGTCCACTACTGGGAACTTAGTACTCCAGCACTCAACACCTGCGCTAGAAATGGTGTCGATACCAATGGAGATGGACAGAACGATGATGTGAACGGAGATGGCGTTGTCAACTCCGGAGACTTCTACCAGTATGGTGGCAACCTGACCGTCTTCGACATCGGTGCCAGTTCGATTGCGTTTGAAGGAAGTGACGGAAACAGCATCAACCTCACTCGAGCCTCCAACGACCCGAATGCTCTTCAATACTACATGTACGAGACCACTGGCGGTTTGGATGTATCGTTGATGCCGGACAATGCCTTTTATGATCTCAACGTTACCAGTGGATCTCTCACTGGATTGACCGTAGCACAGTTTGCTCGAGCATCACGACAGGTCATTCCCTTCTCTCCAAACATGAATACATCGAGCCCACCGTACATCAGCAGCGCTCAAAGTTTCAGTTGGGGCACGTCTAGCGCAGACTGGATTGAAATCCGAATGTACCAACTCGACGCCACCAACAGTTACATCATTTCAGATATTATCTGCAATGTGGACGATACAGGAAGCTTTACTGTCCAAAACATCCATCAGCAGTGGAGTCCGGGAAATCCTGTCTACGTACAGTTCTCCAGAGCCTACGAAAGCAACGTCACCATGCCCTACAATGACGGTATCAGTCGCGTCGTCGGGATGTACACCATTTTGGGTGCTGGGCTGATGAACTAAAGAGCGAACAAGGGCAGAGTCTGTCGCTGTCTTCTTCGGTTATCGGTTTCCAATCTCACTCGTG
>CAJWHX010000137.1 GCA_913040875.1 uncultured Pseudomonadota bacterium
GCAGAGGAAAAAAACGTACTATTAATGGATGAACTTCCAAGTGAGTTTCCAGATAGTGTCAGCGTAGAGTTGAGCCCCATTCCTGATGAGTCTCTGGCGCTGCTTCTCTATACCAGTGGCACAACAGGTCGACCAAAAGGAGCGATGATCTCCCATGCCAATTTAATGGCTTCAATGCAGGCATTGCACAAATCGTGGCAGTGGACTGCAGACGATAAGTTGTTGCACCTATTGCCACTCTTTCATGTACATGGACTTGTTGTCGCTCAGTTCGGTGCACTGTATGCCAATGCCTGTACCATGTGGATGCCCTCAAAATGGACTCCTGAAGACATTGTGTCGACTTGGAATCACCATCAAATATCGATTTGTATGATGGTTCCAACAATTGTACATCGTCTATTGTCTGTAGGAGAGGTACCTGACTTGCCTAGATTGCGTTTGGTAACATCGGGTTCTGCACCATTGCCTGTACATGCCCATCAACAATTTCAGGCTACCTTTGGTCAACACATCGTTGAGCGATACGGCATGACTGAAGTGGGCATCGTTCTATCAAATCCATATCCAACTGGGCAACGTGCTGGAACTGTTGGGTTTCCACTCGGAAAGATGAGATTTAAAATCGTAGATATGGATGGAAACGAGTGCGGTATCGGCGAGGTTGGTGAATTGCTTATTGCTGGACCTTCGGTCATTTCTGGATACTGGGAACAACCCGAGGCTACAGATCGTACCATCTTAGATGGATGGCTATATAGTGGAGATTTGGCATCGATCGATGCGGAAGGCTATTACAGTATTGTTGGTCGATCTAAGGATCTTATTATTTCTGGTGGATTCAATGTGTATCCAACTGAGATTGAGCGTGTGTTGTTGGAGTTAGACACGATAGAACAGGTGGCCGTAGTTGGTTTACCCAATGATGAATGGGGCGAAGTGGTCGTAGCCGTTGTGATCGGCACTGCTTCATGGGCTGAGGTGCAGCGACTTTGCAACGCTAAATTGGCACCTTACAAGCGTCCGCGCCACTTGATTCATGTCTCAGAGTTTCCCCGGAATGCAATGGGGAAAGTCCAGAAGTCGAAGATTAGAGTCTCTGTACAAGAGTCCTTAGGATAACCATACGTCATCGGAGGTCACATGATGTGGTTGTTATTGGGCTGTCAGCAAGAGACGATTCGTATTTTCGCGCTAGAAGAGCAGCTAGAAACGATAACATTCTTCGTTGAGGCTGTGGAAGATGAAAGACTCGAAGTTGTTCAAAGTTCCAACCCATCTCGTTCTGCACGAAGATACAACGGTTGGTCGGTGGCTTTAGAATTGAATGAGGAAAGCATTGCCGACGCATACAGGATCTCAGAATTAAGAGAGGATAAGTTCGAATGGTTGATTGAAGGCGATACACTTGGGATGCAATATGGACTAGCAGATATCTTAGAACACATGAACTATCGGTTCTATCATCCATATAAAAGTTACGTTCCAGATGATATAATAGAACCACAAATACTTGATATTCAAGAGGAATGGCAAAATCCAGAAATGAAGAGGCGCGGTTTGCACATGCACACATTGCATCCAATAGAAGGCTATTATGACTTTTGGGAGCCCAGTGAAGAGCATCTCTACAGAGCCAAACGAGTGATCGATTGGACGATCAAAAATCGAGGCAACTATATTGAGTGGGTCGGTTTAGACAACATTACAGACAATCCAATAGCTCATGAAGCTTGGAAAGTACATACCCAGGCTATTTTGGCAGATGTGCATCAACGAGGTGCTACTGCAGGTTTGGGAGTTCAGTTGTTTGGATCCGGAAATCTACAGAATGCATTTGATTTGGTGGATGATGTGAACGGCAATCGAGAAGCTCAAATATCAAGTCGATTGATGCTGGTTCTCGATGAATTAGACTTTGATGTTTTGGAGATGTCGTTTGGAGAGTTTTTTGATGAGGAGCCCCAAGAGTTCATTGATTCAGTCAATCAAGCCTATGATGTTGTTCAATCGGTAAAGCCCGGTATTGAAATGACATCACGTCTGCATGTTGGTGATGATTTACAGGTCACCTACAATGACGAGGAGATGATTTATTACTTTCTAGCTGCCTATGCGAATCCAGAGATTACACCTTGGGTACATACGGTGATGTACTACAATCTCTTTGAACCAAGCAATGGAGCCTATCATCACGATGATTTCAGTGAGCATAGAGCGTTTCTATTTGACCGCTTAGAGAATGGATTGCCCGTGGCCTATTTTCCAGAGTCGGCATATTGGGTGGCTTTTGACAATTCTGTTCCCACCTATTTGCCGATGTACATTCGATCTAGATGGTTGGATATCTTTGAAATTAAGAGACAATCGACAGAAAATGGACATGCCATGCTGACAGATCACACCTTGTTTTCCAGTGGGTGGGAGCTGGGGTATTGGCAAAATGATGTGGCCACATTACGAATGAATTGGTCTGTACCTGAGTCATATATATCTGTTTTTAAAGATTTATTTGGAAACTATGATAATGGTGGGAGGCTTTCGGAAGCCTTGTTTGAGTTTTCAGAGCGGCAAAAGAAGGCAATGATTGATGACAATTTGGATGCCTACACGTGTGGAATCGATAACATCATGGAACTTGGATATTCTCAAGACATCATTGCACAACCGACCCGTCTGAGTTTTAGAGACATGCTTGAGGTTGATCCTGAGGAGATTTCCGTGGTGCGAGATGCGTTAACCTCATATATTTCGGACATTAACAGCATCTATTTTCCCGATCCGAACGACGCGTGGCAAGAAGAGATTCTGAACGGCGTACAAATGGATATCCACCGAGCGCAGTTTATGGAGTATCTACTTACCGCGATGCTCAATCACCGTCAGAGCAATGCATCTGGAGTTTCAGAGAATCTTTCGAAGGCCGCAGATGAATTACAACAGGGACAATCATTGATGGATACAATGCGAGCCATGACATGGGATCCAAATGGGGAACGACTCTTTACAGAGGGCGCAAACAGTACCATTTATCAATTTGGCTATCTTCATCGTGCCAGTGATCTGTGTTATTGGCAGAGAGAGTATATTCAAGCGACAAATGCGATTGTTGGATTCAATAATGCTCCGCCAGGTTGTGGTCTATAAAATCTACTTAAGGGTGTAGATCCAGTTTGCGCAGTACAACATCTGGTAGCTTGACCAAATTTCTATGTCGGTCTACGCACACTAAATCTATTAATCCTTCGACAAGAACCGCATTGTCTACGTTCAGTTTGGCGGTTTGTTTAAATATCAATCGAAAGGCACTTTCCTGTTCAACGGTGGTTTCAATACGCACGTGGTCGCCGAACTGAGCGCCTTTTTTATAGGTGAGATCTGCTTTGTATACCACAAATCCAATGCCGTGCTCTTCAAAGAGGGTCACCAGTGCCGAAATACCCAATAGGTGCTCTCGTGCTCGTTCGAAATACTTGAGGTAGTTGGCGTGGTAAACAACACCAGAGTGGTCGGTGTCTTCGTAATAAACTTGGACATGAAATGTATTTTGGATGGTCATGATCTATCAAATGAGGTCTGAATAATTTGTTCGCAGTAGTCTAAATGTAAAAGACGTTGTATCTAGAAAATTGCATTAAATCCATCCGAGTTTTGAAGCGGGCATCGTTCGATCAGTATTCTCCAATCCCCACACATCAATATCACTACAACCGAGGCATGAATGGCTACAGAGTCAACCACAAACAATCCGGTGAACACATCCAATTTGTCTACCAAAATCATAATTAAAACAGTGAACCCAATATTTACGGATATAACGGAACTATTCTCCGATGGATTTACAGTCGAATCTCAAGTTGATAAGTCGATTCAAACTACAGAATTGGTGTACGGTGTCGGTGTAGACATGAAAATGCTACAAAATATCTTGAAAAAATTGAATTATCTGCCCATTTCACAAGTTCGTTCGACCGTGATAGATCCAAATGTTGTCGAATTGCGATTGGGGCGATTTGAGCACGAACGTCACACTTTCAGTATTAAGACGAATACACCTCAGTTTTTACAACGAATACAACAGGATTTTGGAACGGTACTTCTCGACGCGAATATATCGATTCAGCCGAAGCCAAACAACAGTATTCAATATGGTGGAGCAGATGAAACATTTGTTCGTTTATTGGCATTGAAGTTAAAGAAACTGACGGGTGATGAGGTGACGCTCAATAAGGCTTGGGGAGATGATGATGGAGACATCTGGCTTCATGTGGTCGATCCAGAAACGAAAGGAAAACCAATAAGGGCGTGGCTTCCAATAGCGCTAAGCTGCGATGATCCTGCCTTTGCTCAAGATGTTTTGGATTGTTTGAAATCAGCAGGTTTTGAGAAGATTCGTTTGGCTGAAGAGGATGAAAAGCAGGCCCCGCATCCAGGTTTCTTCTTCGAACCAGCTGGTTTTTTGAGCGAGTCTAGACACTCTCGACGCAATCGAACCACTCAACCAAAAGGAAAAGGTCGAAGGCCACAAAGAAATGTATCTATTCCAACAGTGGTTCGCGATGTTGAGACAGTGGTCTCTGGTTTATTAAAACGGGCCAATATCAGCTCCAATGAGTTTCCATTGGAGCTTGGGACGGAAGTGAATAATGCACCGGCCATTTTGCATCTTCCGATAGTTAAGTGTCGTTCTGGTGCAATCATGCCATATGGTGGAAATTTTCCCGGTGCTTTTCCCATTACAATTAGAACAGATGATTTATTGCTTGCTGAAGGATTGTCTGCACAGCTTCGTGAAAAAGGCTTTTTGGTCAAAACAGCGTATGTAGATTCCAGCGAACTACTCAATCCGTGCATGGACTGGGGAGAATTCTCCAGCCATACATTGGCTTCAGATCTGAAGAAAACCATAGGCGATTATTTAGTATCCCAATCATTACCAGGTCTGTTACCGCCCATCATTCGAAAAGCCGATAGTAAAGAGATCAATATCGATCTGCCAAGCGCCAAAAACTTTCCATTGTCCCAAAGACGCTATAGTGAAGTTTCGAGGGCTTTTACAGTCTCTGTAAACGTCGAGCGTACAAATCCACATTTTGCGCAGATCGAACAGAAGCTAATGGCTCTTGGAGTTCGTAGAGTGAAGACTCGACGTGGTCGTGGACCTGGTGAGAACATCATTCACTTTGGTGGTGCTCCATCTGCTTTGATGGCGGAAATTATAGGGGTGGTTCAGCCATACTTGGATTCAGACTTTGAGATGACTCAGTATTGGGGAGATGAGGATCGCGATATCTACATTTTCTTACCCGAGATCAAAGAAGAACCATTGGACAGAGAACCCACCTTTGATATCCAAAAATGGTTGGGTTCGACCCGTGTTCAAGTGAATAGACCATTTATCTCTACGAACTCGGATGTGGTCGTAGGCAATATCACAATGGTCCGTTCAAAGCGATTTGATCATCCTAGAACACCCAATTTGCAAGACTTTACACATTATTGTATTGATTCGAAGACTGCGAGTTTGTTGGAGAGAGTCTCAGAAGCGGTAATGGGAGATGAATGTTTGCTTTTGGAAGGGTCTACCGCCACATCTAAGACATCCTCGATCTTGTATTTGGCTGCATTGGTTGGCCAACCGGTGATGCGTTTAAACCTCAGTGGTGCGACAGATGTTTCAGAATTTGTCGGTCGTTTTGTTCCCGATGAAACCCGTGAAGGAAACGGATGGAAATGGGAGGACGGTCCAGTTGTCAAGGCGATGCTTGAAGGGTATTGGCTCATCTTGGACGAGCTGAATTTGGCTGAGGCTTCTGTTCTAGAACGTCTCAATTCTATTTTAGAGCGCAATCCATCGTTATTGTTGTCTGAGTACAACGATCGATTAATTGGTGGAGAGGAGTTTCCTGTACACACTGCATTCCGAGTGTTTGGGACACAGAATCCGGAGCACTATGCAGGTCGAAATGCCCTGTCTCCAGCATACCGAGATCGTTTTCATGAGACTCATGTCAGCAATCCCAATTTAGATGCTACGGCAATGGAAGAGATGTTGAATTGGTTGGTCTTTGGTCAGACACCGAATATTCTAGTGAATGGGATGGAGTACGCTGGATTTGGTACATATGAGCCAACAGTTATTGCTGAGATTCCATCGATGGGCCGTTTCTTGAAATCTGTATCGATATTTCATGCCTCTCTTTGTGCAGCCTCGAGTGCTGAAAAGGGTGGAGTTCCCAAGATAGGTGCAGATCGAATGGGGGGGTATTCATTTACTCGTAGAGGTCTATTGAGATTGACCGAGTTTTTACACCGACATTTGAGTCCACAGCTGTCCAAGGTAGAAATCGATCGAGTGTATCGATTGGCACTTGTTCGAACGTATTTGGATAGAGTGGATGTCAGGGAGCATGCACAGGTAATCAACTTGCTGAATGCCGCTGGTATTGGTCCTGAAACATGGGTGCTGTAGAATGCTGTTTGACGATGTACAAGAAAAAATTCAAAAGGACATTGTTGAGTCGTGGCAGGTTCTTAGATTGGATCAGTTGACCTCACTGGTTGCTGGATTGTCTGGGAGAGACGATATTAAGCTACAGTTTGGGAAGCGTTGGGCTTGGTCTGCCAAATACAAGACCGTCTTGCTGCCCAAACACGATTTGGTGGATCTCAATCGATGCCGAGCGATCGCCTCTCATGAGGTGGGACACGTCTTGTTTACGAGGCACATGAATCAGCTAAATATTCCTACAGAGTTTCAAGACATTCCGGCAGTATTTCTTCATACGATGCACAATGTTTATGAAGATCCCAGAATTGAAGTGGCGGTCGGCAGATTGTATCCCGGAGCTGAGTTTTGGCTGAGACGGCTGCATATAGAAGAGGAGATGGATGCTGACTCCTTAGCCACGGCTAAAATCCCTCTAGCAATGCAGTATTTCTTTGCCCACATTAGAGAGTATCATCGTGACTGGAATCCATTATCGCCGGAAGAAGTAGACCCTCTGATTACAAAGATGCTGATGGACACACAGGTCGATCGCAAAGCCATGGCTGTGTTGCTCCCAGAATCGATTGATGAAACCGGTCCAGATCTAGATAGGGCGTGTGCTCTTGAAGTGGACGCCCGTTTTCCAGAAGGTCACTCCAGTAGTACACTGTTGGATTCTGTAGAGCAGCGTAAACTTCTTGCGCAGGCTAGAATGATGAATCTGATGGAAGGAAGGACGCGTGAGTGTGCTTTTGAACTCTATATTCTAGATGAAAAACGCATTGAAGAAGTTCTTAGAGAGGATCAAATAGAACCAGAAAATCTATCTGGCGTATTTAACGAAGCGTTCGGAAAACCACTCAATTTAAATGCTCTTAGAGATGTTGTACCCAGTTCGACGGCCAAACAGATTCTTAAAGAATGGTATGAACGACAAAGAGCACAGTGTGGGGTTTCTACAGAGGTAGATTTTCGAAATGCGCGATTGATCGATGGGGAAGACGATATAAAACTTCGTCATAGACGAAGACGGCGGGGGGGAGACGCTTCCAATCAAACCCAATCTCTGATTCGTACGTACGATGAAATGCGTCAAAAGGTGGCCAATCAAATTCAAAAGATGACTCAAGAGCTTCAAAATGTTCTTAGACCGACTAGAGCGTCGAAGTGGAAGGATGGATACACAACTGGTTCCAAAGTCAATTTAAAGCGAATGATTCAGCGTGAAGCTCGAAATCAAGGAGACTTAGATTTTTGGCAGCGAAAGACCCAAATTTCAAAACGCAGTGTGTCTGCAACATTGCTGATTGACTTGTCCGGATCGATGCATGGGTTTAAGTCAGAGTCTGCTCTACAAGGGGCGATTTTGTTTTGGGAGTCGTTACATGCACTTGGCATTGCTGCATCGATCTCTGGGTTCAAGACTGAGAGGATACCAATTCTTCGTTTTGGAGACCCAATTGTTCAAGAAAATTTATTTTATTGCTTTGGGTATAAATATTAAAAGGTTCATTAATTTGATTAAAGAAAATACGAGGATGAGGATTAAAACTCATTATTGAAGATAATAAATTATTTTTTGATGCAAT
>CAJWHX010000138.1 GCA_913040875.1 uncultured Pseudomonadota bacterium
CCATCCTGCTTCATCAAAGCGATCACCTTTTGCAGATCTGCATGTGCTGTTGGATGCTTCGGACTCCAGTTTGTTCGCTTGATCAAACATTCTGCGTACAAATGTCGAAATCCATTCTGTTCACTGAGTTGCACCGCCTGTTCTATTTTGGCTCGCGCATTGTCCATCCGATTGACAGATGCACTGACACGGGCTTCAGCAACGAGAAGTTCCACTACGTCTCTATTCGTTAAAAGTCCATCAAAATCGGCATAACAACGTTGAATATCTTGTAGGACATCTTGCCAATTTCGCTGCGACAGTGCCGTCTTAAAAGAAGATATCTTCAAGTCCAACTGGGCTCGTGGAGGCAGATCATAGGAGATCGCAGTCTCTAGTACCGTTACCCCTTCTTCAATCGGTCCATGCATACGGGTAATGTATGCCAGCGTCAAAGCCAACGATGGTATGTGATCCAGCCAGTTCAATTCTACAGCCCGTTGATAGGCGATGCGAATATTTGCCGATTCTTCATACAGCTGTGCAAGAAGAGCATCTCCACCGTGTCGATAAAACTCTGCTAGACGCGTGGACCATTGCCCATATCGACGCGCGTGGCGCTGATACACCACATCTTTTGAGGCAGACTCATCTAATTTTTGAGAGGCAAAATCAAAAATGGACCGCAACATTGAAATTCTAGGGCCTTCTCGCAGTATGATCAGCAATGATCTATCGAGCAGTCCCTCTATGACATCCATCACAAAACTGGCATCTTGAAATTCAGAGATGTCTACGATGGCTTCAGCATCATCGACCAAAAAACCATCTCGAAAACAAGCCAACTGCATCAGTACGGACTGCTCGGCATCGGACAGAAGAGACCATGACCACTCAATGGCATTGTAGATTGAATTGTGCCGACCTTCACGATGTCGATCTTGCAACAGCTTAAACCGTTCCTGTAATCGATGATGAATCTGTTCAATGGTGAACAATCTCAACCTAGAAGCAATCATCTCTAACGCCAAAGGAAGACCATCCAGCGCTGAGACAATCTCTAGAAGCAGTTCTTGTTCTTCGGGTGTCCACTCTCGGCCGTGCCCAAGCGTATTCAGACGTTGTTGCAAAAAGAAAACACCATTGGCTTCAGACAAAGGATGTATAACAACAATACTCTCACCCCGAATACCCAATCTCATCTGTGAAGTCACAATGAATACATTGGTTGTACCCTGTTGGATTGACGATGCCCAATACCCTATCGTCTTGGGGGCCAAATGGATAATCTGTTCAAAGTTGTCGAAAATAAAGAGGTTGTGTTCTAGAAGTTTCAACGCGTTGGCGATGACCTCTATTGCCGCATCCGCCTCTGTTTCAACCAGCGGAATGCTTAGTTTGTCGGCTGTTTTGACAACAATGTCCATGAGGGTTGTGGCCTCAGATAAATCGATGAACCACAGTCCTCCAGTAAATCGGTCCCCCATATGATAGGCAGATTGAATGGCTAGTTGAGTCTTACCCACTCCACCGGGACCCTGTAACGTAACCATCGTCGCACCTGTTTGGCACAGCTCCACAATCCGATCCACTTCCGTTTCACGACCGATAAACAAATCAGCCGATGGCGGCAGATTCCCTCGGGTCATCGAACGATCAGAGAGCGCGAAATGGTCACTAGTGGTCACTTCATCATCAATACCTGTACCACCATGTAGAACCCCCATTACCCCTATACCAGACAACGGAGCCAATGAAGCAACCCGTCGCTGTAAATTGGCAATCGATGTGTAGCGACGTTTCGGATCTGCATACAGGCAAGGACGTAAAACATCCAACAACTGCGGATGGATGACTCTAAGAGCGGCAACATTTTCGGGTTCCAATAGGACCTTCTCTGCATTTCGAATCAGTTTGGCCATCTCGGGCAACGTCTTCGCACGGAGTAGTTTTTTCCCTGTAAAGGCCTCAAACAAGCACAGCCCAAAGGAAAAGATGTCCGACTGGGCCGTCATCTGATCATTTCGTGACTGCTCAGGTGACATGTATGCAGGTGTACCTCTGATTCCTTCTATATCATCAGTAAACCCGACGGCATGAGCAATTCCAAAATCTGCAATTTTGACCACGCCACTGTTGGAAATCAAGATGTTACTTGGCTTGAGGTCACAATGGACCAACTGCAGCCACCTTCCATTCACAGTCAACTTATGCGCATAATCCAGACCAGCACACACTTGAAGTGCGATTTCCAACGTTGCTTGAGGAGTCAGTCGTCGTTGCCGAATCAGATTCTTTAAAGTGACCCCATCCACCATCTCCATCACAACAAACAATCTATCGTTGATGGCTCCTAAGTCCTGAACTTCTACGAGATTGATGTGCTTAAACATGCCACCAAGTCTCGCCTCCGCAACCAGTTCTTGACGTGCCTTCTCTGAGGATACGGATTCATGCAGCAGCTTCACCGCAACTTCTTTTTTAAACCCAGCCGGACCATTCAAAATCGATCGATACACTTCCCCCATTCCACCTTTACCGATGGGTTCCATAAGGTCATATCGACCAAGTTGTAACATGGGTTGTTTCATAAGACTCTATTATTTATCACTTTCTCTCAAGTCATCATAACACAGACCACCCAAAAACATTCAGTCCTATCAGTGCGTTATTTGTAAACTCTTCTAAACAGTGCGTGGCTCGAACAAAGAAGCGTTCAAAAGAGGGTCAATTGTTCGATGGCTTCTTCGCCCACAGAAACCCTCTCTACTCCACACCCCGACCTAGAACATTGCCAGTGGATCTCCACTGTACCAACCCCTCGAACGACCCAGTGAAGAGCCTGCCGATTCCCACGCACAGGCAAACTGGGATACAACAAATTTTTGGCCGATTGAGTTTGCCATTGACCCCAACCATCCAGAGCCGGTACAGACTGAATTTCCAAGCCACCTATGAGTTCAACATCCTCTGTACACTGCAATTCCACATGAGTTTCCTTGGTCAGTTTTAAATTCAAAGCCCGCTGGAGTCCGGCCGTGGGTAAGTAGCCTCGATTTTCAATGTGCATGGTAATCCGATGTACATCTTCAGCAATTTTCTCAACCAGTACTTTGCTCTGTACTTTTGGGAGAGACATCCGAATCTTATCTAAGATGGAAAAGGTGTGTTCACATTCTGTTGGCAGGTGTACCAACGGTGGATTTCGTATTGTTCGCAAGTAATCAATGCCACCGATTTCAACTGACCCAAGTTGTGGATGTTCGACCTTTTCCCACAGAAGCATTTCTCCATCACTTGATGCTTTGGTCAACAAAGCCGAAACGATGTGCTCCTTGGGCTCCATGAAAAATCGTGCAGGCTCTTTAACTTGAACACCTGCCCATTTAAACGGATCCCAAACTTCCAGTGTATATGCAGGAATACCCAGTGTTGAACTCAAGCAGTCAGCCCAAACACCGACAATACTTTGCTTTGGGTCATAGGTAAAATCAGGGTGTACACGAAATACTTTATAGCCGGTACCAGCCACCAGTTGCTCGGCCAACCCTTGTAGCATAGAAATGTCCGACTTTGGTAAATCGGTGTCGGGATTGTACGGCTGAGTCAGCAAGGCTCCCGTATACGTGTGTAGGGTCATCGCCGCAACGATATTGGATTTTGAAGTCACAGCATCCATCAATGAACGCGCTTCGGGCTCTGATAACGAGAACATACCGCCATCCATACCAAACATCTCAAAAGGCGACCAACGAATCGGAAAGTTCCGATTGAGATCCAATCCGTGCTTTAAGGGTGCCTGAATCCATTGACACCCGTCCCATTCTAGGAATTTACCTTCATAGGAAACGAAATAAGCCTCTTGCGGATCATCATCCAGTCGACGTTTCCGAAGACCAAAAGGGGCATTCTCATCTGTAACATACGGCCCCGCAGGATCTTTCCATCGCATCCAACGGACCTTCTCATTGCCATCCACGTCGCAGGCTTCAAAACCAACACGTCGCACCCCATCCTTTGCTTCTCGAGTTGAAGACCGCAAAAATGGGTCCCCCCGCATCAACGCTTCCAATCCATCTGGAGACACGCATGGAACACAGTAGACGGTGTTTTCTTGGAACCATTTTCGTCCACGTTCTTCTTGTGTCCAGTCCACCCACTGATCGACAGTATGAATGAGTCCCATCATCCCTGCCCATTCCGAAGCATGAGTGAGGGCATCAAGCCACAATGCAGGTGTTGTACCAGGGTTGTGCCCCAGTGTCAGCATCCAAATGGTGCGTCCTTCACGCGTTGTTCCTATCGAATCAAGAGTTATCCAGTCTGGATGCATTTCCACCAGCAGCCTACACCATTCTTCAACTTCTTGAAATCGCCAATACGATTCATTTGGATTGCGCATCTTCTCTCCAGCAGTACGGGTTTGCCTTAAAACACCTGTATCACACCAGGGACATTCATTTCCAGTGTCATCGACCAAATGGGTTCTGTACCAGTCCAACCCATCTCATACCTCACGGCAGTTGTACCAACTCCCGAACGTATGTGAACCGTTGGTACGACTTGATGCCGACCATCTTGTACAAACCACTGATGTGTCCCCCCTGCCCCTGCATCGATGTAAGAGGTCAGTTCCCCCACACCAAATCGAAATCGTCTAGACAACCGTAGTGAGTTCGCCGGTATCCAATGCTCAGGACTTGTTGCAGAATTCTTCGGTTGGATTAGCGCTTGCCCCCCTAAAACCCATCGATCTCGAGCAATTGTTTCAATGTGTGCAGTCCAAATCGGTACACCCTGTGCGTTCAGCGGGATTTGATAACTGACCCCAATAGACAACTGACCATTCCACCATCGTTGGTCTGTTGGCTCGTCAATCATCGCTTGCACAAAGGACGCGGGCCCCAAGAAGGATAAATTGTCTCCACGAAGTTTCCGTGACGCCACACCAATTATCTCACCGGACTCATTGACGATAGGACCACCAGAGTTCCCTGGGTTCAAGGGGGCATCGACTTGAATCAATCGTTCACCGACTGCCGAGACAATCCCTTGTGAAACTGACCACTGTAGAGTTCCCTTGAGCATGGGTTTACGCTCATATGGAGCGAGTGGATGTCCAAGCGCATACACCGATTCGCCTTGTTTGGGTAATTCAGACTGCACCTCAAGTAGAGTGACTGTAGAAGTGGACGACCAATCCTGCAGCTGAACCAATGCCAAGTCGTGCTTTACATCTACAGCGATCGTTTCACCGGTATACGTACCACCAGAACGAGTCTGGACACTGGTATATCGACCGGACGCCACACAATGGTATGCAGTCAAGATGATACCGTCGTCATCAATGATCGACCCAGAACAAAAGGCTCCATTGTTTGTCAACAACACGACTGCATCCAGCCAAGTTTGAATGGTTGACGGTTTTGGTAGAGGGTGAGCGTAGGCCGAACCCCATAACAGTAAGGACAATATCATACACAAGAGATAACCCACTATCCAACAATGCATCAGGATTTTGTCACAAAACTGTAGTGTGTCTATATGAACCAAACGGACTAAAATGAAATATCCTAAAGTATGAGAGGTTTCAATGAGTTCAGTCGCCCTATCAAGGACAGCCATCTTAGAGCAATTTCACACATATGGATGCAGTCGTGAACAGTTTCGTATCGGTGGAGAATACGAACGAGCCATCGTCCGTCCGAATGGCTCTCCCGTTCATTATGCTGAACCATTTGGTATCCGATGGTTTCTCACACAGTTTGCAAAACGATGGGGATGGAAACCATATCTGGAAGGACAAAACATCATTGCGCTTCAAAAGGATGGTGCCAGCATTACTCTAGAACCCGGCGGGCAGTTTGAACTCTCGGGTGCACCGCACTCAGATCTATCATCGTTGGTAGAAGAATTTTCTCTCAACCGAGACTGTGTCAACCAGTTGGCTTCCGAGGCTGGTTTTCGAGTCATCACTGCAGGACTAACCCCCATCACGAGTATTGAAAGTATAGACTGGATGCCCAAAGGTCGCTATGTGATCATGAGAGAATATCTTCCAGAACAGGGCGATCTGGCTCATTACATGATGAAAGGAACAACCAGTGTACAGTGCAACTATGACTTCATTGACGAAGCCGATTGCGCTAAAAAAGTAGCTCTTTGTGCCGGTGTTGCTCCTCTTACGACTGCGATGTTTGCAAACTCTCCGCTCTACTTAAATCGGCCAACACAGTTTCAAAGTTTCCGAGGACATATCTGGACGCGTACAGATCCGGATAGAACAGGTTTCCCACCTGGCCTAAGAGAAGACTTCACCTATGAAAGATGGGTAGATTATTTGCTCAACGTTCCAATGATGTTCGTCCAACGAGAAGATACATGGATCCATGCCAAAGGACGATCGTTCTATGAGTTCATGACCAAAGGGATTGACGGTCATTTCCCAACATGGGATGACTGGGAACTCCATATGACCAGCACATTTCCTGAGGTCCGAATCAAAAGAACGATAGAGGTACGCGGTGCTGATTGTGTGTCACATGAGTTGGCCGTTGCATTTTGTGCACTCTTCACAGGACTTCTTTACGATGACACCGCTCTGTCAAAAGGACTGGAGTTGTCACAAGAATTGCGGTATTACGGCACTCGTGACGAACGATTTGCTACAGCCTGTCAACTTGGATTGCAAGGGCGATTCATCAATGCCAGCGGTTCGACATCCATTCTAGAGTTGGCATCTCGCTTGGTTCAAATCGGAGCAGATGGATTGGAACGTTACCAACCCCACAATCGAGATCTTCTTTCTCCATTGGAAGCTCAAATGGCTCGTGGTTGTTCTCCCGCAATGGATTTGATAAATGCTTGGCAATCCAATCCCACACCTGAGCACGTAATTGACTTCCTCTCATACTGAGCCAACACGAGATGCCTCAAACCATGCGCCGGACGCTCTCCCCTTTTGGACTGTTCTAATTGGGATTCCGATGTATTGGGTCATACAGTGCATCTTGAGAACCACATTGGATTTACGAGATCTACCCGGTTCTGCAAGTACGTTATCCATCTTGTATACAACCGGTAAAACAAGAGGTTCCGATGCGGCATCGTACGTCTTTAATTGGTGCCGATTTTGGCTAGATGTAGATCTACAAACCGCCATATGGATCACCAGTACGATTAGCGGTACAGCAATGGTTCTTGGACTCATCGCAACCGCAACGAGTATCTGGGGAAAACAGGCTGGATGTTGGGCCGGTGTACTCACTGCCTGCTGGCCCCTAAGTCAGCAAATGGGATTGCTTGTCGGGTTGGACTCTCTAGCGATTGGGAGCACATGGCTTGGTGTCGGGGTCCTGTCTGTTGCACTCCACACAGGATGGTGGGGACTATTGATGTTGCCTCTGGCTGGATGGATCCTGCCGTTGGCTGTAGATGTTAAAAGCATCGCAATTCCAACACTAGCGGTCTTAAGTGCCATTGTATTTCCACCAAACAAACCAACCGCATGGAAGCCTTGGTCAGTCGGAATCATTGCGACACTCGCTTTTGCATCGACGTTGTCTGGCACCGATGACCATCGAGTGGTCTTGCCCGAAATCAATCGATTTACGATTGAGCATGGATGGCACAGACTGCAAGATCTTCAAAGACGTGGATTGCCCGAAGGAATGTTTGAAAGCCTGTGGTGGATCGGAGGTGGATTGTCAATCGGAACATTTCTCCACCAAACGTGGCTTCACAAACTCTATAAGACGCCTGTTCTATGGATGCGGTTCTGGAGCCCGATGATTCTTTGGATTGCAACAGGAGTTGGATTGTGCATCACAGCCGCAGGACTTGGTGAACTGAGCCGTCCAAGATATATGGTTGGTCTTGGAATGGGGCTACTTCTTCCAATAGTAGCCTCTTTGGCTGCGTATACACATCGATGGGCAAAGATTGCCGGATGCGTCATTGGACTCAATCTTCTGTTAAACACATGGGGTTTTTTTGGACAATGGGGCCAAGTTCGACATCGAATGCTTGGAGGCCACCCCCCGACTCTTCCTACAGCACCTTCCATCTG
>CAJWHX010000139.1 GCA_913040875.1 uncultured Pseudomonadota bacterium
TTACAACAGAGCAGCGGTCGTTTTTCTATCTATTTGAGCCAGGTGGAACGACCAATTCCAGTAATGAGAGATTGTTTACAGTTGGTGTGGGTGCTGCTGAAAAAGTCGATGTGGCTGTGTTGTTTCCATCTGGAAAACAGGTACGTTTAGATAGCGTGCAGAGTAATCAGAGAATTGTGGTCGAGGAGAGTGGGTAAAAAATGCAAGGTAAAAGCGTTGCCATACTGCTAGTACTGGGTTTGTTCGGGTGCAGTTCCTCGCCGACAGTCACTGAAACGGCTGACCATATCGAGTCTCCAGAGTGGAAAGACACGATAACGACAAGAGATGTTGGCGCAGATGTCACCTTCTCGACTGCGAAAGAATGCGGGGAATGTCATCCCTCGCACATGCAGGAGTGGGAACAATCGATGCATGCGTATGCGGCTCACTCACCAGTTTTCGATGCTATGGCTCAAAAGGCCTTTAGAGATACTTCTGGCGAAGTGGGAACCTTTTGCACAAGTTGTCATTCCCCAATTGGCGCGATTCAAGGTGAGGATGGTTCGGTCACGAGAGAGGGGCGTTCAGAAATATCTAGAGATTCGGTGTCTTGTGAAGTTTGCCACTCTGCTGTCGATCACTCCAATCCAGTCGGTAATCTGTCACTGGAGCTGACTGCGACTGGGGAGATTACAGGACCTTTTGAAAGTCCATTCATGGAAGGTCACGAAAGCATTCAAAGTGATTTTGTGCAGTCGGCGGAGCTGTGTGGCTCCTGTCATGATGTGTTCAATTACCCTGGACTTCGAATTGAAGAGGCGTACACGGAGTACTCTACCAGTCCCGCCAAGGATATGGGACTTACGTGTCAGGATTGTCATATGGGGAGTATACCGGGTGTAGTATCTGGAAGGTCCGTAGAGCCAATTGCGGTGGTGGAAGGCAAGATTTATCCCGACCGCGAGCGCTCGTCACACCGCTTCATCGGACCAGATTATTCACTGCTAGATGAGTTTCCTTATCCGGATGACCTAGAGAAGTCTCAGCGCGCTCAGCAAGAAATGTTTGAACAAATCACGGTTCTACTTCGCAATGCCGTTGAACTGAGCGATGTTAAAATAGATCGCAGCAATGGGGCACCCGTTCTACGTGTAACCATGCAATCTCTAACCAGTGGACACAATGTACCGACTGGGTTCACGTCAGAACGTCAACTCTGGTTGGACGTGGTTGTGCGCAATACTGCCGGTACGGTGTTGTTCTCTAGTGGTCAACTGGATTCCTATGGGGATCTGTACGATAGTCACTCTTGGGAAGTTGCGTCAGATCCTGAAAAGTTGGATGAACAGTTGGTCAATCTTCAGTCCAAAAATAAGATGCGCTTTGGGGAACTGGAGCTTCCAAACACGACAGAAACAGTCTTTCCAATGGATGCAGACTACATCGAAAAGCATTCTCTTCGTCCTTTGGAGACTCGTGTGGTGTCTTATGAGTTGCCACAGAATGTGGGTCAACAGTCTATTCAAGTCGATGTGAACCTAAAGTATAGAAACTTACCGCCATACATTCTCCGAGATCTTCAGTTGGAAGAGTTGGTAGACAGATTGCAGGTATTCACAATTGATGAAGTGACTTGGATAGAGTAGAGTAATCGTCTAGAATGTAGTGGTAGACCGTTCCAAGGGGGCAAGATGTGGTCCTTAGCGCTGATATTTGGATGTGGTGAGAAAGAAGACAATGTAGATACAGCGTCGTCATCAGTCGTAACGACCCCAGAACTCGATGAGGACAATGAGTGTGGTGGCGAATCCGTCACGGGTATACCAATGGGTAATATTGACTGTGTGAATGACCGATGTACAGTAGAATCAGGACCTTTTTGGATGGGATCGGACTTTGCAGCATCAGAGTGTCCCATACATGAAGTAGTCCTCAGTACATTCGACATCGATCAATATGAAGTCACGCTAGAAGATTGGCAACGATGTGTTGATCAGGGACGCTGTACAGCATTGCCAGATCATTGTACAGGACCACTATACAACCGTCCTGACTTCTCGAATCAGTTCCCGGCCATTTGTGTCACGTGGCAGCAAGCAAGTGGGTATTGTCAGGGCATTGGCGGTAGACTTCCCACCGAGGCCGAATGGGAGAAATCCGCTTCTGGGACCGATGGTGCAAAGTGGGCGTGGGGGGCACTAGCACCCGATTGCGATGATGCCAATTTTCGATTGGCGAGTATTTATTGCTCTCCAGGGATTAGACCCGTTGGATGGTATTCTGACAGTGTCTCGGCTTTTGGCCTCTATGATGTCAATGGAAATGTCTTTGAGTGGGCTGCAGACTGGTATGACCCCAATTTTTATGAAACATCTCCCGAGCTAGATCCCATCAAAGAATCTGGTACCTGTGGTCTTACGAGCGATGGTCAAGAGGTGGACTGCATCAACCGTGTACTGAGAGGCGGGGCATACAATACAACGGAAGCAACAATTCGAAATGCGTCCAGAAGTTTTGCATTGCCAGACTTGGTCGATGTGAACGTTGGATTCCGATGTGCATATGACGTACAGTGACAATTTATTTTATTTGTGACAGATATTTCACCCACCATACCAAATTATCGACTGTATACTTCCTTATATTCATCAAAGGAGTACATTGTGACTTATCAAATGCAATCCGAACGGTCTCAACAAGAACAGTCTAATTCGAATGGTTCATCATCCTCAAACTCTTCGAACTCCACAATGATTGCCAGTTCAATGGGTTCACAGTCATCTCCAGGAACGTTGACGGATGTTCTCTCTATGATCGTAGGTGGTCAACTGCAGGATGGTATGGCGGCAGCACATAATTTGGCAAACGTTGCTCGAAGTCACAATGACAACGCGACTGCACAATGGGCTGGAAAGTTATGGACCATCGCCAAGACCTTTTCAGAAATTCGGCAAATAATTGCTCAGGAAACCATGAATGGTGTAAAGGATAAGGCTGCACTCATCGGTCAATTGGCTAGAGCGTTGGCCGATAGTGGAACGGTCACACAAGGAGATGTGGATCGAGTTCTCCAAAGTGCTGGTGGCTACTGGAATTTGGCAGACAAAGATGAAAAAGAAGGCTCGTCGAATGGTACAGGTGCCGCGGCCGCCGCTCAAAACAGTGAAACGGTAGAGCAATATAAGATGGGAACAGGTAGAACAGGCGCTCACTGTGGGATTGCAACCTCGTTGATGCTTCTTCAAGCAAATGGCAAGACTGCGGATGCCCACCAACTCGTCTCCGAAATGTATATATATGGCGATGGAACAGACGTCGACTTGATGGCCGAGTCGCTTCGTAAACGAGGTCTAGATTCAGCACAGTCGACACGCGACGGAACTTGGGGTCCATTGATGGCGACGTTGGAGAAGGGTCAACCGGTTCCATTTGGTGTGACCCACTGTGTTGGAGAAATTGTAAAAATGAACAGCACTCCTTCCAAATATTATTCTCATAAGCGTCCGGGTGATCGTTACAGTGATGATTTTCCAGGATCAGGGCACTGGATTTTGGTCGTTGGTTTTGAAGGGGCTCTAGAGAATCCAACACACTTCCTGTACAATGATCCGCACCTGGGCGGGCAGGTTCGAGCAACCAAATCGGAACTTGAAAGAATGGGTGTTGGAAACGGTGACTTTTTCCAGATCACTCAGTAGAGGGTGGCTGAATACAATCGACAATAGCCTCTGCTAATAGATCGGGACATTCTACGTGTGGCGAGTGACCGGAAGGTAACTGGATATTATTTTGCAGCGTAGGGATAGCTTTCAGTCGACTTGGCAGATCAGGCAGCTGCAGGTACCAACTGTGTTGTCCGAATAGACAGTGTGTTGGGCATTCAATATGACTGAGAATGTCCAAAAATCTTGGCAATGAAAAGGAAATGGCAGATTTGTTCCGATGTCTGGGATCCCATCGCCATTGTCTCAGTTCCCCGTCCATAGGTTCTGTTAGTCGAAGGGCCTGTTGTTGCAAGCTGTTGTGAGACAAGAAGGGGTGTGCGCGGCTTAATTTCTTTATGGCGGTTTCAAGTGTCATCGCGCGATGCTTAGATGCCCGTGATCGTTGAGATAAATGCAGTTTGAAGCGATGGGTGGCTTCAGCCTCTATTTCATGTTTGGGTCCCAATCCATCAATTAGAATGCACCGGTTTGGTTTGTGAGAACAGAGTGCACTGTAGATCGACGCAATCGTACCACCCATTGAATGACCAACGAGTACGAAGTCATCGAGCTTGTGTGCTTGAATTAGGGATTGTAAGTCAGAGATGTAATCGGCGAAGTGATACTCTTCATAGAGTGGGATGTGCCCGCTGTGCCCATGTCCTCTGTGGTCCAAAGCCAAACAATGATAGCCTTTGTCGGCGAGTCTTGTTGCTACGGTATTCCAGCTGTCGCCATGGTCTAGCCAGCCATGTAAGAAGACGATTGTAGGTTTATTTGGAGAGACGTCGCCCCAACTATAGGTACAGAGATTCAGACCGTGATGGATCCAGAATTCTTCAGAGTAAGTGGGGGCTGCTAATTGTACTAGTGGACTCATACAGTAGGAAATACCATAAGTTCCGAAAAAGAACAACCCCTGACTCGGATGACTCGAATCAAGGGTTGAAGAATGTGTGGGAACTGGGAAGTGTTATTTGGCAATCTTTTGCTTGCGTTTATTTTTGAGTGCACTCACTTCAGTGACCCATGCCGACGCCATAGCTTGTGCGGTTTTTGGGTTGTCTCGTTCTTTTATGAATTCGTATCCTTTACGAGCAGCCTCTACACTGTCGAAGGCACCTTGTTCATATCCCCATGAGATGGCTGTTTCAGAGTTGGGGAAGACAGTTGGTGCATTGGCTTCAATCTCTTCCTTTTCTCTAGAGGTAAGTCCATCGTAGAGTTGAGCCTCAATCTTTTCAGGCATTCCACTCCAGCATCCAGTTTCGTCCCAGATGACCAAACCAGATCGTCCTGCACGTGCCCAGAGTACTTCGACGCCACGTTTGTTTCCTTGTTGTACGATCTTCAGTTGTACGTTTATACTTCGAGTTAATCGAGCCAATTCTGTTTCAGAAACAGTTGTACGGGTGACTTCTTTTGCCTTTCCATCTCGAGCATCTTGTAAGTGGTAAATCCATAAGCAGTCGGTACCCCAACGAGAAACGGAATCTTGAAGCTGTCGCATTGCCAAGGCCTTCTCTTTCATTCCCGCCATGAGATTTCGTTGACGCCCCTTTTCTTTGTCTTGCATCACTTTAACAACGATGGGTGTGATGATGGCAGTGAGTGAATCTACGATGATTGTTTTGACACCAGAACCAGGCATATTTTCGTATAGGCACCGGGAGATATCGTCTGGGTCGACGTTGTCTTGTGGGTCATCACTGAGTGCAAATACATCTTCTTGGGCGAGTTCGAGTACCTCAGTGAAACGATGGTCTGCATCGATGACAACTTTAGGACCCCGCATTTGAGCTGCAAATGTGGATTTACCAGAACCTGGATAACCAACGAGTGACCAGTGACGAGGAGGGTATTGGGGTTTGATCATTTTTTTGAAAGCCATGGTGATTACCTATGTAGGAGTGTTGAGTGTCGGTTCTCTGTCCAACACTGTTAATTTACAATAAACATGACCCACAGTCAATCAACTTACGGACATTTTATGACCGCAATAAATTTATTTTGTACTCCTAATTGAACATCTATTTCACATTGGTCGTTCGATGATTTTTCGGATACAGGAGGATATTCCGTTCGTACAGAGGAGAGCCGTATGAATATCGTGATTATCGCTGGAACCAATAGGATTGGCTCCAACAGTAAAAAAATTGCCTTGTATTTACAAGCCAAATATGAAGCGGAGGGTTGCAATGTACAGGTGATTGACTTGGCAGATTTGCCTTCAGAGCTTCTGACACCGACCGTCTATAAAGAAAAACCAGAATCGTTCAAGGCTTTTCATGACCCGATTTTGAATGCCGACGGTGTCGTCTTTGTCGTTCCAGAGTACAACGGTTCTTTCCCTGGAATTTTGAAGTTCTACATTGACCTGTGGAAGTATCCAGATGCGTTTGAGGGCCGCTGCGTGGCCTTTGTTGGGATATCTTCTAATCAGTGGGGTGCACTACGCCCAATTGAGCATTTGCAAGGGGTTTGCGGATATCGAAACGCGTGGCAATTCAATGAACGCGTGTTCCTAAACAACATTTGGAGCCGATGGAACAACGAAGAGAAGACCCTTCGACCATTGACTCCAAAAGAACTGGATTACAATGCACTCATTGATTCACAAACCAAAGGCTTTATCAAGTTTTGCGCAGTGCATTCCAAACATCAGCAGTAACTGTTATTCTCCAGCGTTACCGGCTTCTTCCTGTTCTTTGGCAATGTCTGCACGAACTTGATCCATATCCAGCGCTTTAATTTTGCCCAAGACTTCATCAAGTTGTGGGCCTTGCATCAATCCTGGTTGCTGGAATATTCCGATTTGTTCGCGAAATGCAACGACCATTGGAATAGAGCGAACTTGGAAGTATTGCGCGAGCTCTTGCTCAGATTCAGTATCCACTTTTGCAAAGACAACATCGGGATGGCGGTTGGATGCTTCTTCAAATATGGGACCAAACATTTTGCATGGTCCGCACCACTCTGCCCAAAAGTCGATGATGACGGTGTCGTTGTTCATGATTGTAGATTCAAGGTTTTCTTTTGTCAGGTTGATGGTTGCCATAATGGCCTCCTTAAATGGAAGGGTTGGAACGCAAACTGTATACAGCAGTTCCGGGTTATTGTAGACATTGAGTATAAATTCTGATACGGCAACAATACTTGGCACAGTATAAAACTTTGCCGATGTTTCTATATCTTATCTAGGCACCAAACCCATATTGCCAATGGAGTTCCCATGAAAAAGACTGTAGCAATGATTGTGGTAGGATTGTTTGGTTGTCAGTCTGGTCAAATTGAGTTGAGCGGTGAAGCAAAAGCACCAGGAAACCCCGTGAAGTTTGTGGAACTGTGTGAGAAGGAAGATGCGACGGCGAAAGCCATATTTGAAGCAACCAAAGCTGCTGATTGTACCTCCGCAGGAAGTATTCTGGCTAGTGTGGCGAAGATTGATTTCAATCAGAGTGAACTGGAAGTGGTGACGCTGGATGCACTCGACTCTCTAAGTAATATTGAACGACTCGAGGCCTATGGGAAAGGTATTGTTGATTTGAAAGCACTCTCTGGGTTGGTACGTTTGGAGAGACTCTATCTGATGCAAAACAAGATTGTTGACATCGCCCCTTTAGAGACCTTGTCGCAGCTCAAACACATTCGATTGGATGGAAATCAGATTGTGGATATTTCAACTCTGTCTAAGCTGAGAAACTTGGAGAAGATCGGATTGGACGCCAATCGCATTTCTGATTTTAGGCCCTTGGCGTCTCTTCCGTACATCACCGATTTGAATACCAACTTCAATCCTGTCGATTTGGATAAATGTCCTATGGAAGAAGGGACGGCTGCTAGACTGGTCAAGTACTGCAAACGGATGATCAAGAATCAAGTGAATATTCAAGACGCGATTGACCCTAAGCAGTAGGGCGAAAACAGACTTCTTCCGAAAAATATTGTGTCGCCAGTGTTCATTTAATTTGCACATGGATTTTGGATTGGTGTACATTTTATTTTAACCAATGGTGTGTACCCTTTTCAGTGGAGAACATGTATGAGCAATCCCAAAATCCAAGCGCTTGAGTTTTTACTGCATGAGAATGGTTTGCCGTGGAAGGAAAATCAGATGTGGGCTGTCTATGATGAAACTCAGCCTGATAATTTTCGGATTGAACGTGTGAGACCTTCAGATGATGAATCATACATCGATATTTCAGATGTGAAACAATGGTATTTACGAGCGGCTAATGGTGGTGAATCTACATATCGTACATTCCCGCGGACGAAGAAACGATTGAATGTTGGTAAGACTTTCGAACACCACGTGAAGTGGG
>CAJWHX010000140.1 GCA_913040875.1 uncultured Pseudomonadota bacterium
ATGGTTCTAGTGGTTCTGGTGAATCTTGGAGCCTTGCGCCCTCAGACATCGATGATGAACACTATGGATCACAATATTTTAACGTTGATGAACTAATTCAAGTGATCCAACACGCAGAATCATTCGGCTATGGAGTGAAGTTTCATGTGAATGGCGATGCTGCGGTACGCGCCTGTCTTGATGCGCTAGAAACAGTACAGACACTGCTAGGCAACCTCAATCAGCAATACCTGTTTGAACACACTGTGCTCATTGATCCCGCAGACTATGACCGAATCTACAACTTAGGTGTGACTGTGTCGATCCAACCAGCGCATGCGCTGGTTGGAATCTACGGAGACCAGGCGGACCATTGGCGAGAAGGACGGATTGACCGAGCGTGGGATTTCCCAGCCTTAGAAAATGCAGATTTACCGATTGTTCTAGGGACAGACTGGCCTGTTTGGCCAACAATTGACGGGTTAACCAACTGGTCAACGGCCACTGTCGGGCTGAGAACGCGGAACCTTACCAAGGAAACTGTATTCAATGGATATGGAACTCTCGGACGAGCCACTTCAGGATTGGACCATGTTGGACTCTCCTATGGACAAGAGGCAGACTTCATCGTGCTATCCTCAAACCCATTGGAGGAGGAGTCCCCGATTCTACTGGAAACCTGGGTGTATGGAGAACGCGTCCATTAACTCGAGTCACTCTATGACTCGCATGGTAATTCCAGTCTCCGGAGTGTACACAAGCGAACCATTCTGTTGATGTACCCTCCACAAGTCTCGGTTCAATGTCCCATACAGCCGTGTCCACTCAACACCAGCTTCCTGACGCTCTGCACTGACCTGACCGCTCCATCGATTGGTCAACCATGATTTGTATATGGCTCGAATCCGAGTCAATTCAGATTCATCCCACCCTAAATTTGAGACCCATTTCGGCTCAATTATCTCATTTGGCAACAGCGTTCTAGACAGGCGAACTTGAATCTGTACTGCTGGTGCGGCATTGTGAACCTCTAAACCATCCAATGAAAAACGATAGGGATGCGCCCTCAGCACATCCAAGAAAATGGGAATGTTGTACAATTCTGTAGCCACAATCATTCTGATGGATTGTGATTGTAACGGTGCAATATCAGTGACCTCTGAGGTCAACTCTTCAACTGAACAATCAAGGGACAGGCACACTCTATTCAGTATTTGAAGAAAAGATGCTGTATCAAATGCCTGTTGCTGATTGACGAGGATGTGCTGTTGCTCAACCAAGTTCTGCAACTGTTCATCGTCAATATTGGAAAACTGATAGCGCAATACCTGCTTTGTACAGATACCAAACAGCAAGACAAACCCTACCAAAGTAACGAGGCTTTGGATGAATACAAGTCGAAAAATGGAAATCGATGGCGATTTCTCTGTAACTGGATTGGTGGATCTTCCCATGATGACTCCCACCCTGTCATAACGCATTCACAAAGGGATCGAACAGACTCTTTTCAATCCAGTGACAATGAGATAAAGTATGTGTATGCCTGTCCTTGCCTACGAAGCCAGTACCCAACAAATCCACACGCCTGTCTTTGACGGTCCTCTCGAGTTGCTGCTGTACTTGGTTCGGCGTAAAGGTGTGGACATCCGATTTGTGAAGATTGCCCCGATAACCGATGCATTTTTGAGCCATCTCAAACAGCTACAAGAGATGCAACTCGATATCGCTGGAGAATTCCTATTGCTGGCATCGACCCTATGCTATTTAAAAAGCTGTGAGTTGCTCCCAGGCATGGAATTAGAAGAAGAAGAGTCAGAAGAGGACCCCCTCGCCATTCGCAATCGACTCGCAGAACAGCTCAGAGAGTACGAACGGTTTCGAAATCTGTCTACCCTACTCGAACAGTGTCCAACGTTGGGACAAAATGTCTTTACCAGACCAGAGACACACACTCCTGAACGTAGGGACTCCCCTGTGAATATTGATATCGATGCCTATGAACTCCTTGAAATCTATCAGAACATTCTATTCCGTAAACCAGTTGTTGAGCCGGCTCATGAGATCACGAAAGAACCCTTCTCTCTAAGACGAATGGGAGAGTGGATTCTGAATCAGTTGGAACATGGAGAGCACAGTCTCCGTCATTGCTTGAGCAAATTTCAGGATAAAAAGGAAAAGATCATCTGCTTTTTGACTGTTCTGGAGATGGCCAAACACCACATGGTCCAAATTGCCCAGTTTGAACATTTGTCCGAAATCCACATTTATGGTCAGTACACCAATCGTCCAAGTTTGGAATTGATTTTCACAGAAGATGGAGCGGAATGAACATGTCGGACAAAGAAATACCCATCGTTCGCTTGCAAGACTTTTTGTCAGGTCCCCAGCACACGCACACCCCAAAACAGGTCGGAAAGCAATGGCATGCCGTTCTAGAGGCTGTGTTATTTGCGGCCTCATCTCCACTCACACTAGAGGACCTGCGAAATATCATCGAAGATCTTCCCAAAGGTACGATTCATCAACTGCTGATCGAAATTCAGAAAAGCTGGCAAGAGTCGAAGAGGGGTATTCAGCTGGTCGAAGTTGCAACGGGATGGCAGTTCCGTACCCATCCCGACACAGCAAATTATGTTCGTAGACTCGATCACATTAAACCCAAAAAGCTCTCTAAGGCAGCCATGGAAGCCCTTGCTGTTGTGGCCTACAGGCAACCCGTCACTCGAAGTGAAGTTGAACAAATACGTGGCGTAGACTCGAGTGCTGTGATATACAAGTTGGTCCAATTGAATCTGGTTCACGTCGTTGGAAAGAAGGAAGAAGAGCCTGGAAAACCTGAACTACTTGGAACCACTGCCGAGTTCCTAAGTCATTTCAATCTACGAGATTTGCTCTCCCTACCCTCTCTTACCGCTCCAATACAAAACGAAGAACCCATCCCTCAGCCAAAAGAGGTACTTGACCCTCTAACCGCTATTCAAGTCCATCTGAACCCCGAAGCCAAGACAAAACCATGAGACTCCAAAAAGCATTGACACAATCTGGTGTCGCATCCCGTCGTGAAGCAGAAGCGATCATCCAAGAAGGTCGAGTCACGGTGAACAATGAGATTGTGTACCATCCAGCACACGAAGTCTCCGAGGGAGATAAAATCGCCATCGATGGGGATCCCCTTCCCAAGGCTGAAAAACTCGTTTACTTCGCGTATCACAAACCAAAAGGGATGATCGTCGATCGAAATGACCCTCAACATCGGCCCAGTATATACAAGCAGCTAAAACAAATCCCGATGCGCGTAGAATCGATAGACAAGTTGGACATGCAAACCACTGGTCTGCTTCTGCTGACCAACGATGGGGACTTGGCACACAAACTAACTTCCAGTTCGAACCGTGCTCCCAGAAAGTTCTTGGTGAAAATCTGGAAACGGCCAGATGCACGTAAGTTACAGGTACTCAAAAAGGGTGTATTCTTAGACGACGGGAAATCTCGACCACTCAAGTTGCGCATTATTGAGGAGACAGACAGCCAAAACATCTGGATGGAAGTTTTGGTCACAGAATCAAGACATCGACTGTTGAAAAGAATATTCGAACAGATTGGTCACCCTGTGAGCAAAATCAGGCGCATCAGCTTTGCCACCATATCGATTGGAAAGCTAGAGCCCGGTGAAGTACGCATGTTAACAGGGGAAGAAATCAGACGCCTCAAAGATGTGGCAAACGGAGTCGACCCACGAAACGCAGGACACAAAACCCGCTATAAAAAGGGATTCGCAAAGCCAAAGCCAAAGAAAAATCAGCGAAAGAAGGCCAAGCGGCGCGACATACATCGACCGAAGACACCGAATGGTAAGGGCAAACGGTACTGAGGTATGACGTCAATCTGGTCATCCCTGCTGCAGAGCAGATACCAAGGTTTACCAGACCGTCCGATAAAAGACTCCATTGGTCAGACACCAATCAAAAATGTCTTCGTGGCTGGAAACATCGCAGGAACACCCAACATAAAAGCCTCCATGAGAGATGGGTACAACGTTGGGTTGCAAGTTGCGAAAAGACTCAAAAACAGCCCCTATCGACTGGATGCCAAGGTTGGTATAATCGGAGGTGGTCCCGCTGGGATAGGCACGGCAATGGCACTGGACAAACACAATATATCGTTTGTCATTTGGGAACAGGGTGAGGTCTTTCAAAGTATTGTTTCCTATACTGAAGGAAAGCAAATCTACAGCCTGCCAAGAGAATGGCAACTGCCAGAAAACCTGTGGTTTGAAGACGCCCCAAAAGAAACACTGCTGAATCGGTGGAACACCGACCTGACTCGAATCAAAAGCCAGGTACAAACGGGACACAAAGTCGTAGATATCCGAAGATACAACGATGTGTTCAACGTGTATTTAGAGCATCAGCAGAAGCCCATCACGAAAAAGGTTGGAATGATTGTCCTTGCAACAGGAACCCATTCCCAGCCCAAACGCCTCAATATTGAAGGGGAAGACCTACCACAAATTAAGCACGCCTTGTTTTCACCAACGGACCATCTCAATAAACGAGTTGTGGTCATCGGAGGTGGAAGTTCTGCGCTTGAGGCTGCCATAGCACTTGTACAGCAAGGTAAACATTGCAAACTGATTCACAGAGGTACGCACTTTGACAAAGCCGCTCCTGAGCTTGTCGCTGAACTTGAACAGCTGAAAACATCCGGCATACTGGAAGTGTACACTGAGTGTGTCGCAACAGGATTTCGTCCATTTGCACAGTCCACAGACAAAGTGACGATTGATATACGCAATACTCAAACCGCACACATCCAACAGATAGTTGGTGACCAGGTGCTAGTTCTCATTGGGGGCACCCCACACAATGCCCTGCTAAACTCAATCGAATTGGACACGGAACAGCAGAGTCAGCGTGGGCTCCTTCGTTGGTTACCATTCGTTGCCATCGTATATCTATTTTACCTAATCAAATCTGGAATACAGGAGTACTGTACATCTTCGCCCTGTCTCACTGAAGTCATTGAGGCCAAACGGCATTTTTTTCCATTGACGCTAGATTCACTGACCAAGTTTCCATCAGTCCTGCAGTTCGACATCGAGTTTCGAACTGTTGATGGAGCATTTTGGGGCACGATGCTGTACAGCGTACTGATCGTTGGGTTTGGAATCAAAGCAATGCGAAAATACCCCTCAAAGACCCAACGGCATCGTTATCTGTCCTTGATGATCTTTCAAGTTGTATTTTTATTTGGTATACCCGAAGTAATTGCGCCTTGGATCATCTCAACAGGGGCTGGTATCGATTTTTTCGGAGGAGAACGTCCTTGGAAACTCTATGGTCTGTTCATTCCATGGCCATTATCCATTTACTCAATGGTTGATGGACCATCGTATATGGATCATCCCAATTCGATATCCATTGCCCTGATGTGGATATTTTTTGGGTCCTTTGTCAGCTTCGTTGCCATCCCCTTATACGTGCGTAAACAAGGACAACGATTCTGCTCCTACCTCTGTGGCTGTGGTGGATTGGCTGAAACTTTGGGAGACGCCTTTCGCGTACTCGCACCCAAAGGGTCGATGGCCAAAAAACTTGAGAGACTGGGAAGAGGCATCTGGATTTTGGCCATACTGGTTACGGGTCTAATTCTCAATGACGTGTGGCAATTGGTCTCGACACCCGCCTTATTTCAAACCAAACTGTTCGCAGAGAAGTGGTATACTCTGATGGTTGACTTTTGGTTGGCCAGCGTGATTGGGGTCGCTCTCTACCCATACTTCGGCAACCGAATGTGGTGTCGCTTCGCCTGCCCATTGCGTGCGTACATGGAAACCATCGCGAAGTACACAACGAGACTCTCTATTGAATCAAACGAAACCTGCATCGGTTGTTATGAATGTACCAGACAATGTCAAATGGGCATCCCTGTACATGAATTTGCACTTCGTCAGCACTCTTTAAACAACCAAAACTCTGCATGCATTCAATGTGGCATTTGCATAGAGGTCTGTCCATTGGATGTATTGGACGTCGGCAAAGCAGGCTCCCCAATTAAACTATCTCTCGCTACTGTACTTTCACCACCAACGAAGCCATGGAAAAACATCTAGACCGCGTCGAATACAACGTTGTCAATTTGACATTCTACCATAAAACAATTATAAGTATTCTTATGACAAGAGATCAAAGTCCGCTCATTGACATTCCAACGTTCATTTCCAGGCCCATTTTAAATATGGTTTCTGAAATGTCAGGTGGGGGTCACAGCTTTTTAAAACAACTCTGTACAGCCATTCAAGATCTCGACCTTTCATCTGATGAGCAGAACCACTTTGCTTCTCTATTGACCCTAATCGACAGTTTGATCTCTGCCAGTCCAGATAATCTTCAAAAGATTTGGCTCGGACAGCTACACAGCTTTGACAACCGTACGTTGTTTCAAGGCGTGGCAGAAATCATATCCGTTGGACGTCTGGTCAAAGATGGATGGAGTATCCAAGAGTGTAATGAGCATGGCATTCGATTGAATCATCCAGTCTCTGGACAAGTTGATTTGTTGGTGTTGTCCCTCATATTGGATCGCGATCTAGAGGAAGAGCGACGTCTGCAACACAGGCTCGTTGATCAACTCAATGCACTTCAAAGTCCCTATCGTCTCGGCTTGACCATCCGAACCCCATTGTCACCTCATATTGATATACCAAAGATAGTGTCCATGACAAAGAAGTGGTTGTCAAAAGCCCACTCTAAAATCGATCAAAAGCAACGGCGTGTCGGATATATGAAGGATGCCCTCTGCCACATAGACTTCCGCGTCATCGGTCCAAAAGAACACCCTAGCGAATCAACCGTATATTTGGTCACACCGCCTGTTCTAGGTCAAAGACTTCAGCGAAACATCTCTCAGATGATGTCTCAATCAATAGAAACGCTCAGACGACACCGTACTCAGGGCAAAGATGTACCAGTCCTACTCTCTATTGTATCAAATCAATCGATGCATATTTCTGAAAGGGCTTGGACAGATCTGTTGTATGGTCTCAGTCACGAACAGTCACAAGGGAACACCGTACTGGACACCCGTCATTTTGGCGGCTGGTTTCAGGACCCGTTTCGAACATTTGTTGGCGGTGTTCTGTGTGCAGAGCACACGCTAAATCCAAGACGTGAAGAAGATTGCTTTAACTACATTGCGTTTGCAAATCCTTGGTGTGAGTTTCCCACCATACAATCCGCACTTCCACTTCCGACATACCGATACTCTCGTATAGAGCCGACAGAATATGCGTCCCCATTTTCAAAAGCAAGTTGGGTTCTGAAGAAGACATAAGTTGCTGCGGGTCAGTGAGAGCGGTTGAGATATCCGCTAAAAAGAGATATACATTGGAATATTGACACCGTGTTGGCTTCTAATTTGTATGATGGCCTAGATGTTCGTGGGCGAACGTCCATCTTCATTTGAATAATATTGGAGTTCCTATGTTACCCCTTCTCTTACTTTCCAGCGCACTCGCAGGCACCTCGGCCACCAGCTCTAAAAAAGATGCTGGCACTGGGCTCGCCGTCGACGGACAACTTCAAACCTCATGGATGGAGGATGCTCCGGGACACGGTTCGGATGAACGCTTTACATTGACACTCCACAAAACATTGGAAATCAAGTCCATATCAATATGGCCGGGCAATCTAAGCAATGGATCCCGCTCATTCAAACAGTACGCGCGTCCCAAACTCATTCGCATCATGGTCAACGGTGAACAAGTCGGAGACCCAGTCAGACTGACAGACAACATGCGGCGGTTTGATATCGAACTCGAAGCCACTACTGGTAGAAAGATTGAAATCGTTGTCGACGAGGTCTTTGAGGGCGTTGTGTATTCCGACATGGCTATCGCAGAGATAGCCGTCAACTTTCCAGACACCGGTCAGGGCAAACGGATGGAACAGTGGATAGCCTCCAAGGACGGTTCTCGTCGTACGGAAAAGTTCATTGAAGAACTGAACGT
>CAJWHX010000141.1 GCA_913040875.1 uncultured Pseudomonadota bacterium
ACATACCCAATTTCGGCAGATATTTTCGATAGTGAATTGTAGGCGTATCCCATCGACGCTCTACTGCAATTTCTATTGAGTGCTTTATCAATTACCTCGTATGCTTTATCGGTATAGCCACTCTTTGATAGCCCCTTTCCAAGATGACCATAAGCAATGCATTTATGATATTCATCTGTCGTCATTTCAATTTCTACTAAAGAAACTGCCCTATCATAAAGACCTGTCTCTCCGAGTAATTCAGAGATTTTATAATAGTGAGAATGACCTGTCATGTCGTTCTGTTGATTAATAACTATTAAGACCTTCTCTATAATCGTCATAGCCCTTTTTACTTCACCAAGAATTATTAATGCTTTTGCAATACTGATAAAATCAATCGTGCGATTTGTATTAGATTTTGCTTCAATATTGTGGATTGATACTTCAATCAATTGTCTGATTTTATCGAACTCTTCACTCTTCGAGGATCTCTCTCCTAAATAGCAATAAGCAACGCATTTATGATATTCATCTGTCATCAGTTCAATCATCTTCAATGCTCTATTCATTTTTCTCATTCGGATCAATCTCTGCACTATGTGTGCATAAATTCCATCGACGTCAAAGTATTTGTCACGGTTCGATATCCGTTCAACCATTGTGATAGCTTTCTCAACATCACCAAACTCTGCAAGGGCCTTTAAAACCCTTTCAATCTCTGCTCTTGTACACGGTGAAGTTAAGACCTGAACAATAGTCATCTTTAAAAGGTATTGCCCTTTATCTATTTCTCCGGTGTGAATTAAACATTCAGCAAGTTCTATGATCATTTGATTTATGTATCTGAATTTGTGTATCTGATTCTTATCGATATACTTCTGAATAAAGGTAAAGCTTTTGTACAGCATTTCTTGAGTCTTTATACGGAATCCCCGTTCAAAAAGAAGATGGGATGTCCGAATGAGCGTGCTATGCAAACGTATTTTATCGCCCAGTTTACTGCTCGTGTAAACTATGAAACTCAAATCCAAATCATCCCAAGTTTCCCACATCAATGCTATCCACCAAGCCATCCATTCTACGCAATTCACCTTAGTGGTGGATAGGAAATCTGCCCAATTTACAGTGCCAATTCCCTCAGGTACTCGTGCATCCAAAGCCTCCAGAATCTTCTGGGGCACGCTGACATCTTGGCGGGTGGTCTCCCATTCCTGTTGTCTCCAGGCTTCAATCATCAGCAATCTCAAACAGGCTTTGAAGTAATTTTCTTCATTGAGTACGCTAATCCGCATCAACGCAGCATCCAGTAAACTGGCGTCCTCACGAAACCATTCAAAGGCGAGATGTACCCCTTCGATAGCCTCTTGTGCGACTTCTCCGGTACGTAGAACTAGCCAAGACAGTCGAGCATCATCTTCTACGGTTGTTCCTTGTCGTGATACGAAGAGGGCCAATCCATGATGCAAACTTGACTTGGTCCACTCGTAATCTTTGGTGTGAGAGATTTGTAGGGTGTTATAGCTTGAATTATGGAGTGTAGTCCATACCCGCTCGGTGTCTCGCAGTACTACTTGATGAAAACATGCGTATTGCAACCGATACAGAGATAAATTGTCCTTTGCGTCGAAATCTGTTGACTCAGACAATAATGAATGGATTGTTTGAGTATGATGGGTGCGGAATACAGGCATGAGCATCCTCTGAGGACAACAGATACAACGTGTAGAACAAATATTAAGAAGTCTCTTAACAAAACTTTACACAAAACAAGGCAAATCTTAAAATAGACTTAACATTAGGGTCGTATTCTAAAAGTGAGCACAACGCTTATCAACACACCATTTGGAGACACCATGAAAAAGTTCATCCCACTCACATTATTAGCAGCATTGTTTGGCGGCATCGCATATGCAAACGGACCAGACCAAAAATCGAAGAACCCCTGTATGAAACCAGGCAAGATCTTGACCAAAGATGTCGACCTCACAGAAGATCAACGTGCACTAGGTGAAGATCTAAAGGCATTGCGCAAGGGTCACAAGACTGAGCGTCATGAGCTGAAGCGTTCCATGAAGCAAGACCGAATTGACACGTTGAAAGGCTACGCAGAAGGCGATTTGTCCCGTACACAGATCAATGCTCGCATCGAACGCAAACACACTGAAATGGTGGAGCACCACAGTGACATGCAAGATGGATTCCTTGCCCTCATTGATTCCTACAGTGAAGTACAAAAGAATCAAGTTCGAGACAATCTCGATGTCACTCGTCAATGTATGGCCGACAATGAAGAGCAGTTTGAGACGCGTATTGCTCGCAAAGAAGCCCACATCCAAAAGCGCATGGAGAAGAAGGCTGCATTTATGACCAAAGATTTGGATTTGTCCAGAAATCAGCAGTCTGCATTCGATGCTTGGCAAGATGGTCAGTTGGAGAGATTCCAAGAGCGTATGGACCAGCGCATGGATGACAAAGGCGAAAACCTTGAAGCGCTACTAGATGGTCAATCCAAGCGCGATATCGAACGTAGACAATCGAATGAAGCTGCAGAGCGTATTGATTTGATGCAGGAACAAGCTGGATTGATGATGGACTTTGTAGACTCCTTGGATGACGATCAGCGCGATCAGTTCATCGATAATATTGATGCGATGGTAGAGCGCGCAGAGAATCGTCAAAATAGGGAAGGTAAAGGTCAGAAAGGCAAAGGGAAACCACGCCGATGATCGAGAATAAGACCATCCTCGTCGTCGATGATGATCCCAAGATCGCCACACTGCTTCAAACCTACTTGGAGGAGTGTGGTTTTGGCGTCTACACCGTTTCAAATGGTCGATTGTGCGTGGATTTTTTGTCTACAGACAAACAGATAGATGCTGTGGTTCTGGATGTGATGATGCCGGTACTGGATGGTTTTGCAACGCTGCAGGAGATTCGACGGACTTCGCAGATACCTGTGGTGATGCTGACGGCTCGAGGAGATCATACCGATCGGATTGTTGGTCTGGAACTGGGGGCTGATGATTACTTGGCAAAACCATTTCACCCCAGAGAACTGTTGGCGCGTCTTAAAGCCATTTTTCGCAGGGTTCAGCCAATTCAATCACAGGTAGACACTCCACCGAAACTAAAAAGTTTCGTCGTCAAAAATGTGGAATTGTGGCCTGAACGTCGTCATGTGGAAATGAACACTGTGGAACTCTCTTTGACGGGAATGGAGTTTGATATTTTGATGGTGTTGATGGAACGTTCTGGCCGGGTGGTGACTCGAGATGCGATGATGAATGCCCTCAAAGGTGAAGACTGGGACGTGTTTGACCGGTCTATCGATGTCCACATCTCTCATTTGAGAAAGAAACTCGGTGACGCATCGTTCATCAAAACCATCCGTGGTGTCGGTTATGTGGTGACACCATGACTCAGCGTGATTGTCGATGAGACAGCGTATATTCATTGGTGTGTTGATCACGATGATATTGGCGATGGTGTCGCTCCATTTTCTTGTGGGTAAACGCGCGGTCAACCCTTTATTCAAAGAAGTTACAGAACGGCGAGTGCAAACGGTTGCATTGATCGCGACAGCGGTGGAAAAGGCTCCCAAACCCAAACGAGCTTTGAAGAAGCTAAGTGATGGGTTTGATGTCAACCTCAAATTGGTACCTGAGGACAAGTTTTGGAAGCGGTATGACAAACGAGTTGCCATCAAGGAGTCTGGTCGTCAATTTGTGATGAATGGACACCAAATAACAACATTTAAACGGCCCAAGGCTCCACTCTTTACCACGATAGATATTGATGGAGAACCGATGGTCTTGATGGTCAATTTCTCAAGAGATATTGATCAGATTAAACGCCGTAGAGGGGTTGATTTTGCCTTGATCATGGGGGTATTACTAGTATTTTCTGCCATCATCAGCTACTGGGCCTTCAATCCACTGAGACGCGCAACGGTGGCAATGGGTGAGATTGCACAGGGCAATCTAGATCATCGTGTAGAAGATAACATTGGACCTGCCAGAGATGCCTTCAACCATATGGCAGATCGTGTCGAGCAGATTCTGGACGGTCAGCGGATGCTATTGGCGGGCATCAGTCATGAATTGCGAACACCACTGACTAGAATGAAGCTGCAAGCGGCTCTATTGGATGACAAGATGGACACGACCAATTTCCACGAAGATATCGAAGAGATGGATGCTCTGGTCGAAATGTTATTGGTTTCGTCTCAGCTGCAATCGGGTAGCTTTGAGATTCGTCCGGAACCCATCGTCGTGCAAGATCTTGTATTTGAGGTTCTTGCAGGCGTTGATCTGGGAGAGCGATACATTTCCTTAGACGTTGATGCGGAGTTGGTATTGCGGTCTGATCGACTGTTAATCAAGCGAGTGTTGCTCAATTTGTGCACCAATATTGCGAAGTATACTCCAGTCGACTGTACTGTCTCAATCAGCGGAAAACGTGTGGGAGATGCGGTTCAGATTGTCGTCGCGGATACGGGAGAGGGACTCTTCGATGAGAAATTGGAACATTTACTGGAACCATTTTGGAGAGCAGATCAAAGTCGCCGTAAAGATGGAGTCAATATGGGTTGGGGACTGGGTCTCTCTTTCGTACAGCGTGCAATAGAGGCCCACAAAGGAACTGTAGAATTGTCACACAATATGCCCACAGGATTAAGAATACAGGTGACGCTTCCAGTTAACGGTTGACCAAACCTTCAGCACAGACCTCGAGCATGTCTGGTTTGGCGAGTGCCTTTATCCAGCGTTCTGGTATAGCCTGTACTCCATAGAGCGCACCGGCAAGCTGTCCTGTAACGGCACCTACAGTATCCGCGTCATGTCCAAGATTGACCGCCAAAACAAGGGCATCTTCAAAAGAGGTGGTTTGATGGACAGACCAAAGGGCGGCTTCTAAGGTGTGAACCACATAGCCTATTGAGGAGATCTCCTTTCTGGTTTTGGTCAGCCAAGTTCCGCGCACAAGATCTTGGACTTCACCATCCCAAGATTCTACACAATCATGGTGTTCTGTAGCGTTCAGTGCTTCTAATAAGGACAGTCCAGAAAAGAGGTGACAAAGTAACATCCCGAGGAGTTCACAGCAATCAGCGCTCTTTGTAGAAGAATGGGTAGTGAAACTTTGTCTCCGAGCGATTCGTCGAGTTTCCTCTACATTGTCATGATGAACGATTGCTACTGGAGATAGACGCATGAGCGCTCCATTTCCATCAGAATGTTTACCTGTAGAATCCGCTTTAAGCTGCCCAGTTTTATAGAACTTCATCAATGTTCGAAGGGTGTTCTGACCAAATCCAAAGGCCTTATCCTGTGAACAATATTCGTTTTTTGATGCCCAATCCCAAAATCGATTCAATACATCTGCCGAATTGAGTGTGGGATGGAGAATCAGACTGTGTCCCAAGCAGAGTGCCATCGATGTATCGTCTGTCCAAGCACCTGGAGGGAGTTTGAACTTTCCACCGCCAGTCATATCTTGAATCGCAGGAAGTCGATCTCTGGGGTAAAATTCTATCGGTGCACCAAGGGCATCTCCTGTGGCAAGTCCCCAAAAGGCACCCAATCTCTTTTGTTCTCTTCCCTTTTGGTCTAGTGTATTTTTTGCTACGGGGGAAATGGTCATGAATCCTCGATGGTAACGTTCGTCGACAGTGATGTTCGCTAGACGAGTGTTATTTTCTTTTCGGACCTTTTAAAACAAAATTCCTGACCCGATTTGAATACGGTCGATGGAATGACCTGGATAAACCAGATGCGTATAGCCCAGTTGGAATAGGCTGATGTTCAGTCGAGTACTGACTTGCCAAGAATCGTTGAATGCTTGACCCATGTCTCTATCACCCGTCACTTGGAATGGAAAGCCGACAGCAGTCTGAACACCAAAGTCCATATCTTCTGGTGAGTACGTTAGTGTATTTTCCCACAGTATTCCAGACATCGGTACCAATTCATCGTATTGATAGGTCACAAACCCATCTGCCTTGTCTGTTTGTGTTTGTGCAAAATACTGCTCCCACGTCCAACTCACCGAGGTGTTGATCCGAAACGAAGTATATTGCAGACCTCCTGTGACACCAAGAATGGTGTGGTCATAGCGCTGTGAGAGTGTTTCTGACCCGGTCAGTTGAAAGCGTATACCAGCCGTGTATCCCCAGTCATTGCTTTGCTGGAAATAGTACTGCGGATCTCCGGAGAATTGCCCAACGTGAAAGATGTGTCTTTCTGGACTGTCCCACATGGTGAGAACGTAAGAGTATTCGATATTGCCTTTGTAATTAAACTCATCATCCTCTTCATCGACTTCTATTTCCAGACCCAATTCAAGGGTGTTTTCTTCAGAGTTTGCCATTTCTTCCATGATCTCAGACATCATTTGTTCGATTTCAGTAGTATCTTCCTCACCCTCTGTGTTGTCAGAGTCTGTTTCGATACGGACGTCCATTTCGATGACGGTTTCAATCGTTGTACCTTCTTCACTTTGAGTTGAGCTGTCATCGTTTTCACTCAGTTCTTCGATTTCAGAGCCGAATTCTTCCGATTGATCTGGGTTTTGAACCTCTCCATTTCTATCAACTTCAAGTGTGTCTACAGTTGAGGATTCTTCAGTGGTATTTGATGCATCCGTGGTGTTGGTTGTCTCAGTTGTTTCCTCGTCTGGTGTGTCGGGATCGTCGGCCATAGCTGTGGAAATTAGCGATGCAGTCAATAAGTAAGCAATCATGAGTACTCCGTTCAATGAACACAGTGTATCGGTTTCTATATTGAACGTTCAAGTAACAAATAGACATTCAGAGTGGAATTACGGTGTTTTTTGCGATATCAGTAGTCATCAAACCACAACAATACAAACCAGAGGAGTCATTATGACCGCTGAATCCACACAAACATTTATGAATACAGGTTTGCCACTCTTTAGTGATTTGCCATACAAAGTTGCAGATTTATCTGCTCCAACCGTTGCATTTGGTCGCAAGGAGATTGAACTTGCAGAGCATGAAATGCCAGGTCTGATGGCGCTTCGTGAAGAATACGCAGGAGAGCAACCCCTCAAGGGTGCAAAGATTATGGGCTCATTGCACATGACCATTCAAACTGCTGTACTCATTGAGACGTTGACTGCACTTGGAGCAGATGTCCGCTGGGTATCCTGCAACATCTATTCTACCCAAGATCACGCAGCTGCGGCAGTTGTGGGGGATGACGGGGAAGGCACTCCGGTATACGCATGGAAAGGTGAAACACTCCCTGAGTACTGGTGGTGCACACTTCAAGCCCTCGTCTGGCCAGATGCTTCTGGACCAAATCTGATTTTGGACGATGGTGGAGATGCCACCCTCCTTGTACATTTGGGGGTTCAGTACGAGAAGTCTGGAACCATTCCAAGTATCGATACTGCAACCAGTGACGAACACGCTGTGATTTTGAATATCCTTCATGCTGTTCGCGCTGAGAAGGGCAACGATTTCTGGCACGGTTTGGGTGAAACCATCCGCGGTGTGTCCGAAGAAACCACTACGGGAGTGCATCGTTTGGTTGAAATGGCAGAAAACAACACGTTGCTGTTCCCCGGTATCAACGTCAACGACTCTGTCACCAAGTCGAAGTTCGATAATGTATATGGTTGTCGTCACTCTTTGGTCGATGCCATCATGCGTGCGACCGATACGTTGATCTCTGGGAAACGAGCTCTTGTGATGGGATATGGTGATGTGGGTAAAGGGTCTGTAGATTCTTTGCGTGGTCAATATGCCCGTGTTTCCATTACAGAAATTGATCCAATCTGTGCCCTCCAAGCTGCAATGATGGGACTCGACGTTGTGACACTGGAAGATGTTCTGACTCAGACGGATATCTTTGTGACAGCAACTGGTAACAAGGACATCATCTCTGCAGATCTGATGAGCAAAATGAAGCACAACGCCATCGTTTGTAATATCGGTCACTTTGACAATGAAATCGATATGGCTGGTTT
>CAJWHX010000142.1 GCA_913040875.1 uncultured Pseudomonadota bacterium
GCTGCAGGTTGAGGTCGGCAAGCCCGCCGAGCGTGTCCTGATCCGGCGGTTCGATCGACAGCACCTCGACGGCCTGGATACCGCGTTCGGTCTGCTGGACCTCAAGCTCGATCCCGGCGCGGTCGGCGGCGCGTGGCTCTCGGGTTCGTGCTGCGGAGGAGCACAGCCATCAGCGTCAGCGCCTCGGCCGCCGCCAACAGCCATGTTCCGCCTCGTAAAAATGCTCGCGCTGCTCGCGACGTCAACCACTGCCACCACGAACGTGTTGATCACGGGTGCGACGGGCCGCCTGGGAGAGCTCTTGTACGCCCAAGCCCTCTCCGACCCGGCCATCGGCTCCGTCAAGGCCTTCGTGACCAACGTCACCAAGGCGAAACAGTACCTGAACTGCACGAAGTGCGACGCCTCCGAGGGCATTTTTGTCGGCAACGTCACCGACCGCGCGTCGCTCGACGCGGCCATGGCCGGCGTCGACGCCGTCCTCGTCGCCGTCGGCGCGTCCCCCGGCGACTCCGCGGACCAGCAGAAGGCCGTGGAGTTCGCCGGCGTCGAGAACACGGTCGCGGCGCTCTACGCCGCGCCGGGCCCGACGCCCCCCGTCGCGCGCCAGGTCGTGCTCTGCTCGTCCATGGGCACGACGCAGCCGGACCCGTCGCCGCAGGAGGGCGGCAGCATCCTCTTCTGGAAGCTCAACGCCGAGGCGCACGTGCTCGCCGCCGATCTCAAGGGCGTCGTCGTCAAGCCCTGCGGCCTGTCCATGGGCGCGGGCGGCGAGAAGGCGCTCGTCGAGCTCTTCGAGGCTGCGGGCGTGTGCCGTAACATCGGGCTGCAGCGCATGTGGAAGCTCTTCTTCGCGATGGCGATGGCGCCTTGGATTATAAAGGTATGATGTCTATCTGAAGCATACGGATACCGCTCGGATACAGCGTGGTAGATCAATACCGGTTTGTCATGTTTTTTACCCAACTCTAAGGCGGTGACTAGAGCAGGATTGTGATCCACACGTACGGCTGTTCGCATCCAATAGAGAATGAATTCTCCAGATTCAAATCCACCTTGGATTGTACGAATCCTATCTTCAAATTGTAGCATGAGTACCCTGCCTTTTTAAGTGACGCCGAGCCGCTTCCAAGAATAGATCACTCAAGCATTCGACGGTTGGTTCAATAGGCTCTGCATATCCTCCGCCCATTAATACGAGACAAGGGAGGTGCAACGCATCGACGCAGTCAAAAACCATTTTGTTTCTCTCCTTTAATCCCAAACGTGAGATGTTTAACTTTCCAAGTCGATCGTTACTTAAAGGATCGACACCAGCTTGATAGATCAGTAAAGTTGGAGAGAACTCAACCATCGCCGAAATGGCTGCTTCAACAGCGATTAAGAATTCAGTGTCTTCTGTATCAGCGGGCAATGCGATATCAATATCGGAGGTTTGCTTTCGAAAAGGGTAGTTTTTCAAGCAGTGTACCGAGATGGTTTGTATAGCCGGCATATCCTTACAAATACTGGCAGTGCCGTCTCCTTGATGTACATCCAAATCTAAGACCGTTATCCGCTCCAATCCCATTCCAACTGCTTGTATTGCCGCAATGGCAATGTCGTTGAAAATGCAATATCCGGCTCCATGATCTCGATACGCATGATGTGTACCTCCGGCTAGATTCCCTGCATAACCATTGGATTCAATGCAGGCATGCACTGCTTCAATCGTCCCTCCAGTGAGGTGCAATGTTCTGGGAATGATCTCTGGATTCCATGGTCTGAGGCCAATCTGTCGTTGTTCCTTTGGGGTGAGGGTTCCAGATACAAATCGGTCTACATACTCCGTAGCATGAATGTCATACAGTTCTTCAAGAGAAGCCTGTCTGGGAGAAAACCATTTGATCAATCCAGCATCGGGATGTTGATCGATGGACTCTTTAAGTTTTGGATATCGCTCTCTCGGAAATCTGGATTCATGGCTCAATCCATCACAATACAAAGGATGGTAGCCAATTGGCATGGGGAGAGTATTTCTAGAATTCACAGTATTCATATGGGTACAGACGGTTCTTTGTCGACAGTTCACTCCATATATTTCTGTACATGGAGACTAAAATTGTGCCCGATTGAAGAGTGACCCACTTACATGATGAGAGATGAATCAAACTATACGTTGATGACACTCCAACAATGGGCAGCAAATACAAACAATTCATTCGATACATATGTAATTTAGTGCAAATATTTTGGTAGACCAATGCAATATACTATTGATGTCTCATGGCGTCTATTGGATTGAGTTTACTCAACTTATATGCAGGGTATATTGTCGACAATATCGAAAATACAAGGGCAAATAGAGCATAAAAAATGATTAACGTTGGAGAGTATTTTCCATATAAGACTGCCGAGTTGACAGTCCCTCCAATTTGAATCCCATCACCCACACGATTACTGAGGTCCAAACCATATTCTACAATTGGATAGCTGATGATGATACCCAGGATGCTACCCAGGATGCTACCCATCATACCAAGGATAATTCCTTCATAGAGAATCATTCGAGTAAGCAACTTGAGTTTCATTCCTATGGACATCAGAACGCCAAATTGATTGAGCCGTTCCAATACACTCATGAGCATGGTATTGACAATTCCAAGTGCAACGATGCTAAATAGCACAAAGTTGATTAACAGATTGGCGATTTTATCGACTTCAATCATATTGATGATGTCGGGAAGGGCCTCTTTCCAAGACAACACTTCAATATTCGGTCCCAGAGCGGCGGTTTTACATTCTTGTACCGCTAGATCTGTATCGAACACATCTGGTAAGTGTACTGCAATTTGGTGTGCGGCGGATGGAGATAGCAACAACTCTTGAGCCGCTTTATAATGAATGAATCCTGTGAAGGCATCTATCTCATCGGATCCAGTACTGAAAATACCCCTGACTCGAAACAGTTGTCCGTTCATTTCCCCGTTTGCTGAAATGGTAAAGACGACTTTATCATTGAGTTCTACCTTCAACATTTCAGCTGTGTTTTTACCAATGATGATATCTTTTGGATTGTCCGTCAACCATTCACCCGCAATCAGTTTGTTTGGCATATCTGACACGGAGGATTCGGCTATAGGGTCGACGCCTGTGATCGTCAGAAAACTTGGGTTGGAGCTAGAGGACAACAGACCACCCAGATAGACTCTTGTGGTAATCGTAGAATCCGGAAACAGCACCGAGAGGCGGTCTCTAATCTCGGTGCCATTTTCTAAGATAAAGGTGGGTTCTTTATTTTCTTGAAAGCCCACCTGCTGTACTACTACGTGTCCAGCTAGCTGACTGACACCCGAGTTCACAAGTGTATCATATTGTCCAACCCTAAGAGTTCCCGAAAAGATGAGAACTGCCAGTCCAACGGCGATGGCGAGAATACTAATGATGGAGCGTCGCACATTGCTTCGGATGTTTCTAAAGGCCAACGTCCAAATCATCACTCACTCCGTAAGGCTGTAATTGGATTCAGTTTTGATGCTCGAATAGCTGGCCAAATCGAAGCCAAAACAGAAATCCAAAATAAGGATACAACCGGTGTGAAGAAAAGGTCTTCTTTGATAACCGCAAAAACTCGAGGTTCTAAATAGGCCCCCATGATTGATACTGGCTCGGCGGTACCATTGCTAATGTCAATACCGTAGTTCATCAAATACAGGTCCATTCCGACTCCTGTAGAAAAGCCAATCAATCCCGCAATCGTTGATAAGATGATTACTTCCAGAACAACGAGCCACACAATCTGATAGGGACGCAATCCTAGAGCCTTGAGGAGCCCAATCTCAGTTGTTCTTTCGAATACACTCATCACCATTGTGTTGAGGATTCCAAAACCAGCAATGAAAAATACAACACTCAGAAAAATGGTGGTTCCAATATCTCTAAACCCCATAAGTTCAAGTGTTTGAGGGGAGCTTTCCCACCAAGTCTGAATGGATACGTTAGAGTTACCCTGCGCGAAAGGGGTGGATTGAAGGCGCTGTTGTGTGTCAACGATATGGTCCTCTTCGTCGACGAGAACCAAGACTTCATGTAGGCGATTGGTCAACAGAAATAGCTCTTGCGCATCCTCAATATGCAACTGCATACTCCTATCGGTCATCATATTTCCACTCTTGTATATTCCAACCGTTTGATACAGGTCATAGACCATTGAGCCATCTGAACCTTGTGAGAATACAAAGACTTCATCACCGACCTCAACACCAAGCCCTTTCGCTAGGTCAGTACCTACAACAGCCTCGTTCTTAGTCGCACTGTCTTTGGATAGGTATGTACCAGACACCATTTGGTCTGCGATAGATGAGAACTGCTGTTCCATTTGAGGGTAAACGCCAACAACTTGTGCTCCATTAGAGATTCCCTCCCCACTGACCAACCCGTTTCCATACAAGCGACCGGTGGTATAACTAGCCTCTGGCATATCTTCGAGTGTTTGCAACAGTTCATCGGTGTTGTCTAAGGTATCATACAGTGATTGGCTCTTTGCAAAGTCGGGATGACGAATTTGTATGTGTCCCAAACGATGAGTGACCATCACATCGTAGAAGGCTTGATAAAACCCGTCGTTGATTCCGATCATTGCCATGCACAGAGATACAGAAATTGCCATTGCAAGACCCGTGATCAAAGAGCGTCTTTTATTGCGAACAATGTTGCGCCAAGCGACAGTAATGTAAAATTTCATGAGACTAAGGACCCGTGTACTCTACGATAGCATCGACGCCTTGTAAGGGACCAGAATGTGAAAAGACGACCCACTTAATTTGGTCGATGTATGGGGTGATCTGATCTTTAAGTCCTTGCAAAGATTCTACCGCCAGTTCTGGATTTTCCGTAAATCCTCCTCCAGCAATCTCGAGGGTGCCAGCTTTGGCCGACTGACCAGAGTCTCCCATGATAAGTACTTCATTTACAAGGTATGCAACATTTCCCTCTGTGTGACCTGGAAGCAAAAATGGAATGAAAGTAATGCCTTCCACCTCAAGTGGTGCCGTACCATCAAAAGGCTCAATATTTGTGATGCCTTCCTCTTCAAGCAACGAGACGTCATTTTGATGAACATGAAATGTTGCATTTGGAAAGTTGGCGTGCCCACCGATGTGGTCTTTGTGTCCGTGTGTTGCTACGACATGGTGGATTTCATCTATGGAGGCATGTTGTTCTTCAAGGAACTCTACGAGAGGGGCGGAGTTTTTATTGAATCCAGTGTCGATTACAATCCACCCTGTGTCCCCATCAGCCTCAGTTTTTAGCACAAAGTTAGACGTAAAGGAATCTTTTAACTGAGTGATTGGACCGTAACTCCATCGGTCTTCGATCGGGGCTCTACTGCAGGCTGCTCCAAGCACTATCCAAATCATTGTTTCTCCAAATAAGCAATGTCTACCTGTAGACTTTTTTTCGACAGAAGAAAGTGGCTGGCTGAATTATTGTGCAGATATAGGGTGTTAAAGTGAAGCATTTAGCATCGCAAATTATTTCACCCAACAAAGTGATGGTCTATTCACAGTTCTATAGAATCCGATGATTGAATAAATCATCCGCGCAGATTATTCAATACCCTATGTGGAGGTTGCTATGTCAACGATTAAAATTCCGATATCATCTCGACCCTACAGCGAAAAGAGGTAGTAGTGAACGTTTATAGTGTTATGGTAGCCCTCTGTACTGCAAAGGATTCCCACACAATTAATTCGCTTATAAAGATAAAAAATGACATCATCCTTGCGTTAATACGGATCTGCCATGTGGATGGTATCCGTTCCTTGGATAGAATGAATGTAGAAGTACAAATTGGATAATCCATTGGTCATCATGCCATCGATTTTCGAGGGAGTGTAAAGTGGAATCAAAAACGCTTAACAATGCTGAAGTGGCTCATTACTCCAGACATTTAATTCTAGAGAATGTTGGAATGGAAGGTCAGTTGAAGCTTAAAAATGCAAAAGTTTTGTGTGTGGGGACTGGGGGGTTAGGCTCTCCACTTTTGATGTACTTGGCAGCTGCAGGAGTCGGACGGATTGGGATGGTGGATTTTGATGTGGTCGACGAATCCAATTTGCAAAGACAGATTGTACATGGAGTGTCCAGTGTCGGAAAGCCAAAGGTCCATTCCGCAAAGGCTCGGCTTCTCGATATCAATCCCCACATTCAAGTGGATGTGTATGAGGAGGCTCTCAGTTCTGTGAATGCTGTGAGTATCGTAGGTCCGTATGATATCGTGGTCGATGGAACCGATAATTTTCCAACGAGGTATCTTATCAATGATGTCTGTGTTCTTCTAGGAAAGCCAAATGTATACGGTTCTATTTTCAAGTTTGACGGTCAGGCATCGGTCTTCAATCATGTTGGATGTTGGGTTCGACCTGTAGGGTGGGATACGTTGAGTCCAGACGAGAGAAGGCAACTTCGCAAGCAAAAATCTGATTGGCTGTATGACGAGTATTCGAAGGGGCCAAACTATCGCGATTTATATCCTGAACCGCCACCACCAGACCTTATACCTTCCTGTGCAGAAGGAGGCGTTTTGGGCGTTCTGCCTGGTATTATCGGGTGTATTCAAGCCAATGAAGTGGTCAAGATTATTCTAGGTATTGGCCGTACCTTATCTGGTCGAATATTGTCCTACGATGCATTGTCCATGACGTTTCGAGAGTTTAAACTCCAGCGTAACCCAACCACACCTACGATTACTGAGTTGATTGACTATAAGCAGTTTTGTGGATTTAGCGATATAAATGAAGAGGTGATAGAACCATTTATTCGCCTGACTCCGACAGAAGTAAAATCTAAGTTTGATTCGGGATGGAGCCCCATATGGATTGATGTTCGAAAACCACATGAAATTGAGATTGTGGCGTTAAAAGAAGTTGATTTTGTCAAGGTCCACGAAGAGATTCTAGAGCTGCTCCCAGAACTTTCAAAAGAACACGATATTTTGGTCATGTGTAAAATGGGTGGACGCTCTGCGAAAGCCTGTCGGACTCTCGCAGAGGCTGGGATAACCCGTCTGTACAATATGGAGGGTGGAATCACCGGTTGGGCTAAAGAGGTCGATAAGACACTTCCAACATATTAGGACTCCAAGCACTGCGCTACGGATGTCAGTCCTTCTCATTTAAGTTTGATCCGTTTTTTACAGTTTCGGGTTTGAATGTGTCCAGGATCCCATCCCAAATCATATTTTGCCCAAACAGGATTCTTTTTCTTGAAGTCGCCACCTGAAGTAAGACCTTCACTCCGAACCAACTCTCTAAGGCGAATGTAAAATTTGGCTTTGTCATCAATACTTCCAGAAAAATAGTGTATGTCTACAGCTAGTGATGCGGGTTTTCCATTCTTCATGTTGTTGTGACAGCTACGGGTGGTAGTCGTGAGTCCATTTTGGCCGGTATACTTTTGGATGACTTGGCTGATGTCGTAATAGCATTGCTGCTTTTCGGGAGAGCGGTGAGTGGAGCTGATTGTGGCGTGAAATCCTTCCTTTTGTAAGGTAGACAGTATACGGTCAATCTTCTTTGCCAACTGTGGGTCTACAGTATCCATGTCGCTACTTTGTGTACCTGGACAGAAGGTGACCCATGGATTGGTGATGACTGTGAAGTATAAACCGATACAGAGGGTGAGAAGTCCAATACAGAAGGAGTATTTGTTAAGTAGTTTTTGTTTGAGCCAATGTACCATAGTCAGGTCTCGATTTTGTAATGTGAATACAAGGAAAAACGACGTACTCTTCATTTTTGGGACATAAAATTAGACAAAAAATGCCAATTTGATTTTGGGAATATCTTGTCGAATAATTTTGTAATTGGTTAGAGAGTCAAACATTCAGTTTATGGAGACCCTATGGCAACCTTTACACAAGAAGATTTTGATATGCT
>CAJWHX010000143.1 GCA_913040875.1 uncultured Pseudomonadota bacterium
TTGCAAACAACCCCAATCTTAAGAGGCTCCCTCAAAACATCGGTCAACCCGAGACCCTTCAGATTGTTTCTCTTGCCAACAACCGACTCTTAGACATCCCAGACAGCATCGGAGACTACAATCACATCACGGAACTGAATGTTGAAGGCAATCAGCTAACTCAACTGCCTTCGACCATCTCGAATCTAATAGAATTACAAGCCCTCAATCTGTCCAACAATCCATATAGCTCACTACCACCAGAAGTGGGTACCCTCAGCAATCTACGTTCGTTGACTTTACATCATCTACCAAATCTAAAAGCCTTACCAATCTTTTCCAACCCTAAAACACTCGAACGACTATCCATCTTAGACTGTCCAAATCTCACAGAAATCACAGAAGATATCCTCCTAGCATCCAAACTCGTGGAACTAAAAATTCAAGCAACAGGTATAGAGAGATTGCCTTCGCAATTATTGAGTTTGCCCAGACTACACGATGTTAAAATTCGTATGAACCCAAATCTTAGAGAACTCCCCTCCGACATTGGCCACAACGATGCCCTGCGAATACTAAGCATGGATCAAAACAACATCTACATCATTCCAGAGGATCTCGGCCTGCTAAATAGTCTTGAAACACTCAGCCTAGACGAGAATAAAATTGTGACCCTTCCCTCAGCGATCTGCTCACTGCCAAGACTGGAAAAACTCTCCCTCTCTGACAATCAGATCTCCCATCTCTGTGATAACCTCGCAGCTTTACAAAAACTTCGAATGCTCAATATCAACTCCAATCCAATTCACACCCTCCCACCATCGATAGGAGAGTTACAAACTCTCGAACACATCAATCTTTGGGATGTCCCGTTGCTAACCGAGCCCACTCCGCTCTATGAATTGACCAATCTTCAGGTACTGTGTTTGAATCCTGCAGATTACTACCCTTCTCCTCAAATCATTCGCAACATCATAAAGAATATCCCATCTCGAGTGGATATCCTCACAACGGATGGATGACAGATGATTTTCTTTTGGATGGCGTGCGGATTCAATCCTTCTGAGCCGATAACAGAACAGGACTCTGTATCTGCAGTTGTGACAATCTCTGCAGGCACCTATCAAATTGGTTCATCAAAGGAACTGAATGTACCACACACACTTCAGAGAACAGTGACACTGACTTATGACTTTGTAATTCAAAGTACCGAAGTCACCTATAAACAATGGCTTGCAGTCACGCCAAATCTTCCAAACCAATACTGTGAATCGGGAATACAATCACACCGCATGAGTCCCACTAATCCTGTACGATGTGTATCTTGGTGTGATGTTATCGTATTTTCAAATCAAAAGAGTATCTCCGATGGTTATGACCCCGCATACATCATAAATGAAGCCTTTATATCGAATATTGACACGATTTATTGCAATGAACAGGCTCAATTTGTACGATTAAACCAAGACTCCAATGGTTGGCGATTACCGACAGAAGCAGAATGGGAGATAGCCGCAGCTATAGATTTGGAAGAAAATGACGAACGTGCATGGTACAAAGGCAACTCAAACGGACATCCACATCCAGTTGCACAATTCGAGCCTAACAAATGGGGGCTATATGACACTCGAGGCAATGTATTTGAATGGATCTGGGAGCGATTTGGAGATTATGAATTGAGAACCGTTACAGACCCATTCCATTTTGAAGTGCCATTGATTGAGGTGTATACACGTCCCATCAAAGGAGGGTCTTATCTAAGTCCAAAAACTGCCCTCGCACCATACAACCGTCCTAATGCTTCCCCTTCGATGATGCATCCTGCAATCGGATTTCGCCTTGTTCGAACCAACGTATCAAATGATAATTGAGGAGATTCGATGATGTATCGACCATTGATCATGGTTCTGATGTGTACGTTTGCCTGTAGAAAAACTAGAACCACACCTGAAATGATTATCGATAAACCATCAATGGTCACCAGCCACTGTGACGTTGGTCTTGAGTACTGTCCACCACCAGGTTCCACCAAAGGAGTGTACGAGGCCGCCCATTCCGCGGTTGGCGATTGTCTCACTGGATGTATAGATGCCAATCAAACCGAAGACCGCAATGATGAAGATATTTGGAAAGACTGTGCCCTGATCTGTGACCAATCGCCTTACTTAGAACTGATTCCAACGCCAACCTCAATTGATATCCAAGTGCTCGAATAGTACCATCAACTTCCTTGGATAAGGAAGACGCAACGGATGTGAAGTGCTATAATATTATCAACACCAAGGAGATCTCATGACACGCATCACTATACTATCCAGCTTACTCATGCTCACCGCTTGCTTTGAAGAAAAAGATTACTGTGACGAATATGTCGATTACATGTGTGAATGTCATGCGGACGACCCGAATTACGATTGCGCCACTCAGCAATCCATTTATGAAGATGCCACACTCGACCAACAAACTGCCTGCGCGCTTACTCTCGATGAACAGTTGATCGAGGATGAAGAGAATGGTTTGGATTGTGAACTTGGTTCAGATACCGGTACAAGTGATACCGGCGTTTAAGTCGTCTCCTCAAGCGGTTTCGTTTCTGGTTCAGTCAGCACAATTGCATTGATCAGACGCTCAAAGGAATCTGGAATGAACTTGCCCTTTTGAACCAAATGCGTATCGCTCATTTCAATACTGAGATAGTTCAACTGTCTAATCCATGACGACATTGGGTATATCATTTCAAACTGTTTTTTGACCAGTATGAGATGCAATCGTCGAAGATTGGGAGTAACCGGGAGCGTATCGGAGCCTGACAATCGATTCGCCCAGAGCGAAAGTGACCGTAGGGAATTTGACCAACGACTTGGCAACTGAAGATCTCCGGAGATTCGAATAGAACAATCTTGAAGAGTAGAAAGATACTCAAAATCCGACAAGTCCGTTATCGAATCTATTGACTTAACCACTCTCAGTTTCGAATTGGGAGCAAACTGAATCTCTTCATACTTCACGCTATATAATTCCAACACTTCGACAGATGCAGGTATGACCAACTTCTTCACCACTGCTTGAGACAGTACCAATTCTTTAATATTCGGCAACTGCTGAATTTGTGTGTGCAACCGTTCCCAATCCATATCCAGTTCAGTTTTAGGCCTGCCATTGGGACTACTATTAGTATAGCAGCGCCATTCCTCACTCGTATATTCACGGGTAAAATCCATTCCCAACACTTGTAGACGTAACAATTTCGAACAGTGATCCAATCCCTCAATGTGCGTTAGCCGGCGACAATCTTTGATAGCAAGCGAATGCACTGGATTGCTCTCTGGAATAAAAACCTGCTGTAGTTCCGGGCACCATTCCAAACAGACATGTGTATCTCCACCAGTTGGATAGCTCGTCAATGTTTCATCACAATAATAATGACTCTCTATCGTGTATTTCTCACTCGACTGACCATATCTAGTCCAATTGTCAATCAGGCTGTAACGTTCTTGATCCGACAAATGGAGAGGGTTGACTTCATCTACCACCCAAGACATCCATCGATCAAAATATTGTAGGAACGATGGATACACACCCTCGATCAACACACGGGCCTGTGTAAAATCTTGCTCCTTAGCGCAGAGCAACTCCAAGATCTTATGCAAGTGTGGAGAATCCATCAATGCCCGAACTCCTCGTAAAAATGCACATACTCCCGATATTTCGGAGCCATTATAACGCTCAAAGAGGAATCCAAAAGTACCCTCCAAACGGATTAGGTTAGGCAATCCTTCCACGACATCACATCGTTCCAAATAAGAACTTTCCCAACGACGGGCATAAAGATGGGTCAAAGACACAGGCAATCGAACAAGGCTTGTGATGCTCTCCAAGACAATCAAATGCGACACTTGCATCTCAGTCAAATCCATCTCAGCATCCAACGTCAACACGATTAGATACGTAGAAGAATCCCCAAAGGCAACAGGCTTCATCGACAGACCAGACACCAATGCATTGTATATATACTGTTCTTGATCTTCTCTAGAAGTATCCGCTGACCAATTAAAAAGACCCTTTGGTACGTCGATAATCCGCTCACAGACCAACAGTCCATCTACACAATCGACAGTTGCATACCCACTCAAGTCATTCCAACGAACAGACCAGCCTTTTGCTTGATCAGCCTCTTTATGGTTGTTTTGGAGATAAGCCATCACAGTCGGTTGTACCAAGATAAACTGTGGTGACACCACCCGTTCGCCTTTATGCAGCGGAAAGAACACGTCAATCCAAGACAATGTATCGGATAACGCCAGTTTCCACTCTGCTTGTTCACCTCTGTACAAAGCATCGTATCGATTGCGGTGCCCCTTCAAAAATGAAAACTTTGAAACAAGCACGACCCACAGTCGATCCTCATACCGATGTTGACTATACTTATCTCTTGGTTCAAGTTCATCCGTATCAAAACTATACCCAAAACTTTCTGTAGGACCATACGCCTGCTCACAAGACTCCAATTCTATCACTCGAAATGATTCCAGTTCATCCAACAATTGACTCCAATGGTCTGGGTAGTCTCCATAGTCAACCATGAAATACTCGTCTGTTACACCATCATCGATCTGCACATAAATATCCGAATACGAGCCTGCACCATCGTCATAGGTGTAGTCCACCCACATTGAAACATTAGAAATTTCAGGATCTCCACTCTGTACTGTATTGGAATTATAGACATTAAGTCGCTCGAGAGTATGTTGACGTATAAACATCCACTGGAGATACTCGTCGTGTGAACTTTCAGCATCATAAGCGTGAGGCTCCAAACTATCTACTTCTATACGACCCAAAGAAGAGGTATTCAAACACTTATCTTCGTAAACGGCTTCTTCTCCTGCGAAAGCTAGAATACAAGCATGAAAATCATCTAGATGGGATACAAAACCATTGAATGGTCGTATTTTCTGCAACCGTTGAAAGGTGACATCGGGATGCTGTTCTTCCCAAACGACAGGCCATTCATTTAAATCCTTCAGTGGCAAAAAACGATCGCATCCATAAGTTCCAGGTATACGTGAGAGAACAAACTCATCAATAATCGAAAGTGTCGCCTCAATTAGTGTTGCGCCACCGATGATCCAAATTATTTTTCCAGGATGGATGTATTGCAAATCTAGAATTCGCTGTATGATATTGCCTTGGATCACACCATCGGCTTCTGAACAAACGTCTGGATTTCGGGTCACCACATAGGAGAGTCTATCGGATACCGGATGCCCGAGTTGTGAATCCTGCCATGTCGTCCGTCCCATGACCATCACGTGTCCTTTGGTCTGGTCCATAAACCATTGAAAGTCCACAGGAATATGTGGCCACGGCATTTTACCATTTAGTCCTACTCCACCAGATTCATCACAGGCTAATATTGCTTTGATCATAGTACACTCAACTAAGACAGGGTTGCTCCCTCAAGTGTACTTCTTTGAAACCAAAACTGCAACGGCTCTTCTGTCACACGATGTTTGGCACACACCAACACAGGATCCATCGTAGAATCAATCAATGCTGCATTATCCGCGTCAAAGTGAAAGGTTTTTAACAGCTGATTGGCAACCGACGCATCGACCACCTTAATGGGAGTACTCTCCAAGCGACCTAAAAAATCTTCAAGCACCTGTCTTGATGCATCGACTATTCCTTTCCAATTCCAGGTTAGACGAGGATATCCAAAATAGTCATGAGTATGGTAATACAACGGTCCGCAGAGCAACAAACGCTGTGCCTTCGCCTCTACGTATCCATGACTTCGATCACTGATAATAACTTGCTCTTGCAACTCAGATGAAGGCAAGGGTCTGTCGAACATTTTGGCAAATACCTGATCCGATAGCACCTCAGAATCAATGCGACTAAATCCTGAGGGGACAGACTCTTCTATATGTCCTGGATGATACATATCAAAATACAACTCTACAAATTTTTCACCCGTGAGATCCATTATGGCATAGCCATCTAAAAGATTTCCCTCTGTACGAAAACTCCCCATACGTTTGTAGCGAATAAACCCATGAGTCTCCGACACCAACTGATGTAAATAGCTCCGTTCGCCGATGGGCGCATCACATCGAATGGGGTTGTCTATGGTTCCAAGTGTCGATATCATCCTGCAATCCTTGTTGGAAATCATTCAGTTATATTGCTCTCTTTACAGAGCGTGTATCCGAATTCGGATACTGAATCATAGTATTGTATGTAAACGCTAGATGCTCTCATAAACCAAGTCACTATAGCGTCTTTATGTAAGTAGGCACTTGTATCAGAATACGGTCATATAAATTCTACTACCCCGATATCCTTAGAACAATAAACGATTCATGCTGCATTCTGCATTTGGTATACGCAGTATACAAGTCCCACCAAATGTCAACGCATGTGCTAGTCTATGGGTAAAGGTGAAATTGGTGGACAGGTACATACTTGTGCACAAACGACTAATTATTGGGACTGCATATAAAAATGTAGACCCTAGGCACTTCTGTGTCTGCAAACTGTCCCGGGGGGGTACTGTGATTCCAAAAGAGCTTATCAACTTTCTCAAACAACTTCCAAATGGTCAACTGGAAATTGCCTATGAGAATCTAACATACCAAAAAGAATGTATATCTGAACCTACACCGTCTACGCTGACAAGCAAAGAAGATATGGTCTCACTTCTGTGTTCCTTTCCATATCTAGAGTTGCTCAATGAACTGATTGAATACGAAACATCTGACGGACACTCTCTACAATGTGAACTGGGCATTCTATATCAGAAGTGCAGCTGCATTGAAAGTGAACAGGCTCTCTTCCATTCTTTACTTCGAAAGCATCACTCCTACGGCTATCGAATGGAATTGTTTGAAGATTTTTCACAAAGCATTGACTGGCTAGAAGAGCCATTTGAACGAATCGTTGGAGTTTTGGCCCAGCAAAATGTGGGGTTCTTGCTTGAAACAAACCGCACGTGGTCTGATCCATTTTTCGCCATCGAGGTTCGAGCCTCTGAAGATGTCTCCCTGACTGAATTGCAACTGTTTGCGTATCTCGCCAAGTACAAATACTCGGCGGATTTTGAAGCGGAATACTGTCAGCACACCTATCAAACAGTTCATTATGAACACCCTATCCGATTGTTCTTTGATACGTATGCACCTGTCAATGAAGAGTTGTTACCAGACTGGAACCAAGCATTGAACGATTTGTGCAGTCAAGATGCGTCCTGCCGCGTACGTGGAAGTGAGCTTTTGCTAGAAGTCGTGTCTCGTAGTTCCTCGATGCAAGAGTCTCTTTCCTTATTCGTGTCGGATGACTGTATCGAACCTCCAGAAACCTATCCCTTGTTCGAAAGAGAGTTGTGCTCTTCCAAGTCTTTACTGTCCGCGCTCTGGTTGTACACATATCTAGATATCGACTCTCCAAAGACTCTTACCTTAGCTAAAAAATGGGGTTCGGCAGACTATGAGGACTTAATGAAGCCCATCAGAGCCCTGTTCAATCCAATTTTCGATTGTGTACAGACTCAACAAATGCAAAATCGAACCTTTGAATCAACAGAATAAACCGGCCGATATCTACTTATTAAAGTCGTGAGCCAACGTGCGTCGCAGTTTTTCCAAATCATCTGCAAGAGGGATCCTAAGCAAGTGTTTTTCGCCCGTTCGAGGATGCTCAAACGAGAGTGAATACGCATGCAGTGCCAACCGAGGTGCCCGCTCTTTAAGTCTTGGAGAACCATACAAAGTATCCCCTAGCACGGGATGCTTTGATTCACTGAGGTGAATCCGAATCTGATGGGTTCGTCCAGTTTCTAGAGTGCACTGGACCATCGTAGACCCACTCAGCTTTTGAAGTGGCTGTATATGCGTAATGGCTCGTT
>CAJWHX010000144.1 GCA_913040875.1 uncultured Pseudomonadota bacterium
ACCTTATTTGGATCGATTCGCCATTGTTCGTCAACCAGAGAGTATACGATCTGTCCTCCCAAAATGTTTCCCTTTTGATACTGCCCCATGGTTTCGATTAGTCTCAACATTTCATCAAAGGGTAACGCTCCAGAAAGACCGAGGGTCGTGTACCAACCCATTGAATTGCCGCAAATACCAATGATATCCAAGTTTGACGAGATTTGATCGAAGTCGGCTGCGGAGGCCCCTGCTGTTAAACAGCTGGCGTTTTCACCGGCAATGTGCCATGAAGAACGAAATTTCGGACTGGCGTCCATCTCTCGGACTGTTGGACGTCCAAGGTTACGACGGAAAGTGTCGGCAGAATCTAATTTTGGAGACATGAGTGTTTGCAGAGAACCCAGCGTTTCCTTTGAGTACGACCCACGTCCGGGACAAAGAACGACACATCGCTTTCTAGGTTGAGTCATGCTAGGTTGAGTCATGATTGATCTCCTTTAACGAGTTGAAGAACACTGTGTTCGATGTCCGGTTCTTGAACCAATACGAGGTTTGCAGCATCGCCAAGTGGAATGTAGGTGTCCCATCCTGCAACTCTTTGAACGATAATTCCAGGAGAGTGTTCTGCCAACAATGCCATGATTGGTTCGGCCATGCCACCAGTTTTTCTACATTCGTCGACGATGAGCACTTTTCCAGTTTGCTTTGCAGTCTCCAGAATGAGCTGTTCTGGCAACGGGTTGAGCCATCGTAGGTCGACAACGGTACAGTGAATGCCTTGGGATTTCAGTCTTTCAGCGACACGCAAACTCATCCACAATCCATTGGCATAAGAGAGAATCGTGACATCAGCGCCTTCTATACATACTTTACCCTCCCCAATCGGGATGTGCTCATCGAAAGAAGGATACTCAGAGAGCCACAGGCCGTCCTTCTCCTCGTGGAGATCTTTGGTCATGTAGAGTGCAATCGGTTCCAAGAATACACTGACCAACCCATTCACTTTTGCAGCAGCCATACAGGTTCGCAGCATTAGTGTTGCATCATGTCCATTGGATGGAGACCCGATGATTAGACCAGGGATATCTCTTATGGAGGCGATGGAGTTCGCATTGTGGAAGTGTCCACCGAATCCCTTTTGATAGGCATACGCTGCAATTCGTACCACCATTGGATTCTTATATTGACCCTGAGAAAAGAATTGAAGTGAACAGGCCTCGCCTCTGAGTTGATCAATCGCGTTGTGCAAATACGCGAGATACTGGATCTCCGGTACGGGAAGCATCCCCATTTGACCGGCTCCGATAGCTAGCCCCAGAATGGCCGATTCATCGAGGGGGGTGTTGAACACTCTTCCGATACCCGCTTTACTTTGTAAATCTGCAGTGACGTGGTAAACGCCGCCTTTTTGGCCCACGTCCTCTCCAAAGATCAACATTTCGGGATGCTTACAGAGTAAATCTCCAAGTGCCCGGTTGAGGAGCATTGCCAAGTGTCTAGGACGCTCATTCTCTGGTAGACGACCTTTGTGAAAGCGCTCTCGGTCTTCAGCCAAAGGACCTGTGGTTGCTTCTTGACGGATGGCATCATGGGAGAGGGGTGCTAGAACTGAAACGACATCTTCAGCACTGTTGATCTGTTCATGCCGTACGGCTTCTTTGGCGAGTGCAAGGACTTCCTGACGGGTGGATTCATACAGGTGTTCAATGTCTTCAGAGGTCATCAATCCGAGTTGATTAACCAATGTGGCCGTTCTAAGTAAGGGGTCTGTGGCCTCTAGAGATTCAATCTCAGACTGACTTCGGTATAGTCTTTCTACATCAGAGCCTGCATGTCCAAGCAATCGCACCAACTTAATGTGCAAGAAGGTTGGCCGACGTGTTCTTCTCACGTACTCTACGGCTTCATTCGCGACTCTATAGCACTCGAGTAGGTCTAGACCATTGGCAGAGAAATATTTAAGACCTGGGTTGGGAGCGAAACGCTGCTCAATCCATCGATGCGGGGTGCGAACAGAGATACCAATGCCGTTGTCCTCACAGACGAACAATACAGGGCAGGGAAGGTTTTGGTAATCGGATAGAGCCGCTGCGTTGAATGATCCACAGGCTGTAGAGTGGTTCGAGCTGGCATCGCCAAAAGTACAAACAACGATGGAGTCATCGTCTGGAGTATTTAGATTGAGTCGGTTCTTTCTTGCGATTGTAAAGGCTGCCCCCACTGCCTTAGGCAGATGGGACGCGATTGTTGAGGTTTGGGGCGGAATGTTCAGTGGTACCGAGCCAAAAACTTTGTGACGACCGCCAGCGATGGGCTCTTTTGTGGAGGCTACAATTCCCTTCAATACATCAAAGACCCCAGATACGGATGGGACTTGTTTGGATCGTTGGAGGTAGAAGGCCCCAGAGCGATAGTGGAGGAACGCAGGGTCTGTATGGCGCATGGCCTTAGCGATACAGGAATTCCCTTCGTGTCCACTCGAACCAATTGTGTAAAAACTGCGATCGGTTTTCTTCAATTCACGCGCACGGATGTCCAAGTGCCGAGATTGCATCATGGTGTGGAATATATCGACAATCTCCCAGCCTTGTAATCCAGACCATTCTTGAGAGCTTTGTTCCTCTGTGACGGGAACATCATTCGATAATCCCCTCACATGTTGAATGAAATTACTATCTACAATCGAAGCGCGATTGACTGCCATGACGTCATCCTTGGACGAGGGTGGGTGATATATCGATTTGTATTCTGTTGACAATTGAATCTCAACCAACAAAAATCGTTCTGTGCGAGTTCAATGTTTTGTTAGATTGGCTATGTGAAACAATTGTTACTGCAATACTCCATTCGTTTACAGGTACTTCTCTTGGTTGCCTTTTGCACCTTATTCTGTTGGGTGCTGATCTCCGTAGTGTTTGTGTCTATGCATCCACTGGAAGAAAATTATTGGATGGCTGGACCCGATGACGATTTTGCTCGCTTGTGGCAAAGTGTCAAAGAGATTCACGCTACAGACGACGCTTCACGTCCTCAAGTTGTACTGGTTGGGTCCTCTGCCCTTCGAGAATCTATCGTGACGCCTGAATATCTGGAGCAACAAAACGCATTGGTGGACTGGCATCTACTCACGCCTGGGGATCTTCTTACGGTAGAGGCTCTACAAGTTGTATCCTCTTTGCCGAAGGATATGTCCGGCGTGCTGTTCGTTGAAGTCTCTATGAGAACCCTGTCTACGTCATTATCGGTGACCAAACGTGTGGTAGCCAGACCCCGTTTTCCAGAGCAACCGTTGACATTTCAAGCTGCGCTCTGGAGAGAGGGGCTTCCTGTTGGTAGTGGTTTGGGTGTAATATCTTTTTATGCTGCTCGTCTGCAGTTGTCTGATCCACTTCAGGTGCCGATCAACGACTGGCTTTTTCATCAAGTGGATTACATGGATACGAGTCATGTGAATTGGGAACACTTGGAACAGAAACACTTTGAATCGCTGCAGAATATTGAAGAGAATGTATCTGTGAACTTGAGACTCTATCAACGAATCCTGCATCTGGCTCCCCCAAAGATGAAGGTCGTGTGGATATCATCGCCCAGGAATCGTGAGTGGGAGTCAACGCTGAATGCCGGTCAACATCCTGATGTATACGTCAATGCTCTTAGCCAATTGGAGGAATGGTCGTCTCATCCGGTGGTCGTTCTGGATTCTGATTTGAGGAGACAAGATTATCTAGACCATGGACACATTGTAACTGCGATTGGTAGAAGAACTTCTACGGATAGGTTGCTGCAATCTGTGGAAGAATTGAGTGGAGGTTTGAGATGACACGTCCGAATATGTGGGAGGTCATTCTTGGGGTGATACTGGGTTCGTTCTTATTTGCTGGATTGTGCATCGCTTTTCAAGGTCTGACCTACACACCAAAAAATGCGCAGACAGACAATACTTATTTTGTGTATCAGGGGTATTGATGCTGTTTGTATTGGGATCCGTTTCGTGGGTGGGGTATTGGTGTTTGCCCGATAGAGCAAGATGGTATTGGCTTATTGGGCTGAGTATCTGCACGATGTTGTACGTTGCTCCAATGGCATTGGGAGTTCTCTCCATGATGCTGATGCTCACTCACTTTGGGCATTCATTTCCAAAAGTGGTCATCGGGTTACTGATCGGGAATCTGTTGCTGTGGAAAGTGTGGATGGATCAGTCGCTGCTCGGGGTGAGTTTTGTAACCTTTTTCTTCGTTCACTACGTCGTAGACCATCAACGAAAGAAGTTGCCGTCTCACTCATTGATACAACTGAGTGGTCGTGTATTTTTTCTTCCTATTTTGAGCGCAGGTCCCATTGAACGCTTTCAGCACTTTTTGGAGGGGCAACAGTCGCATCCACTATGGGAAAAGGCAGGGGCTCGGTTGGCACTCGGGATTGTCCAGAAGTGGTTGCTCGGTGAGGGGCTTGTGGCATTGTATTTAAATGGCTGGGATGGGAAGATGCTAGCAGAGCAGGGGATGTCCTTAGAGCCATTACTGTTGTGGAGTATATTTGCGGGGTTGTTCGTTCAGTTGTACTGCGATTTTGCTGGATATAGCAATCTGGCGATTGGTATATCGGCGTTGTTTGGATTTGATATCGCCGACAATTTCCGTATGCCATTGCTGGCTACCCACCCTGCAGAATTCTGGAAACGTTGGCATATTTCATTGTCGTCATGGTGTCAGGAATATGTCTATTTACCGGTAATTGGACTGACTCGAAATCCTTATGTGGCCATATTCGGAACGTTCTTGGTGATGGGGTTGTGGCATGCGGTTTCTTGGCACTGGGTTCTGTGGGGAGTCTGTCACTCTGTTGCGCTGGTTGTCCATTTGAAATGGAGACGCGTTGGACGCTTTTGGGCTTTTCGAAACACCGCGCTTTGGAAAGTCATCTCGTGGCTGTTGTTGATGCTATTTCTGGCACTGACCAGTAGTCTTACGCAGGTGTACGGTCATGGAACAATTGAGACGTCGTTTGCCCTAGTTGGTCGTTCTATAGGGGTGTATTGAATGGAGATGAACGATTTGTTGCAAGGGGAAGGGGTCGCTATTTCCCTAGAGAATGGAGAGGACATTCGCTATTCTGATCTTCGAAAACGGGTACATGAACGCGTTGATAACTGGTGTAGAGTGTGGTCTGCCGAGGAACTGAATCATCAACCGGTCGTGATTCAAGAGTGCACGCCCTTGGAGCAAATTGTATCTGTATTTGCTTCGTTTATGGCTGGAATGGTGGTGAATATTGATGGAGATCCCACATTGATTCATTCCAGATGGATATGTTCCGATGGGGAACTTCATCCCACCAATCTAGAACCACGATTGTACGGAAATGGGGTCAACGCTCTATTTTTAACTTCTGGTACAACTGCACCTGAACGAATCGTCGGACATCGACAAAAGTCGCTTCTTACCTGTGCTAGAGAAATGTCGGAGGTATTGGCTGTTGAATCGGTTTCTAGAGTGGCATTGACTCTTGATCTATCGTTTCATTATGGCTTTTCGGTCATGACTTCAACCTTCTCTGTCAATGCAACATTGCTTTTGTCGACGATGCTTCCAAAGGACCCGTTATTTGTCTTTCACCTGAATGGATGGTTGCAAAACTCTCGTCCGACGGTCTTGGCAACCGTTCCGCAGGGCTGGGAATTGTTTTATAGAACGCTCAGTGAAGTCGTTTGGGATGCGGTAGACGTCATGGTTTCAGCAGGGGATTTGATGCCAACAGAGTTGTTGAATCGATTGACCATAGCCAATTCAACTGGAAAGATTCACATTTTGTACGGTTCTACAGAAGTGCTTCGAAGCTGTCACAGATTATGGGACTACTCTGACGATGAGGGATGCATTGGTACTGCGTTACCATCGGTGAAATTGACCGTCGAAGATGGGGTCACACTGCAATCTGGGGCGACATTGTTCGAGGAATTGTGGGAAGAGGATAGATGTGCCCTTCGGCAGATGGCTTGGCCACTACAAGACTCTCTCCGGGTCGATGAGTCAGGGGCGTGGTACTTTCTTCATCGATCGACAGATTCGTTAAAGGTGTCTGGTAAACGAGTGTCTCCACTACTGATTGAGCGTTGTTTGACAGTCGTAGAGGGGGTTGATGATGCCGTCGTTGTTGAACATGAAGGGTGTATTTTGGCCATCTTGTGCGTGCCCGTCATCCAAGATATTACTACAATAGAAGTGGAGATTCCCAAACAGTATCAGCCAAAACGTTGGGTGGTGCTCCACGAATCGTTTCCGTTAACCCCTCGATACAAACGCTCTAGACAGTGGATCAAGTCTTATGCACTCAGACATTTTACCCCAGCTTCGACGCCTCCTATCCGACTTGTTTCCCGATGAGAATGTGGATTCAGCTTTGTCTTTGTTTACTTCTGGGGTTTTAGACTCCATTGCTTTGCTAGAAGTGGTCAGCCGAATTGAACAGCATTTCCATGTTCGATTCTCCTGGAGTGAAGTCAATTTAGACAATCTGGACTCACTTGAGAAAATGACAGACTTTATCATTCGAAAACTGCAAGGGTAGTCTCGGCTATGGAATTGAATGTCAGCAAAAGTTGGTTGTCTATTCAAAGTGCAATTCAGAAAGATGGGGTGGTCTATCTTCCAAAGTTTGGTGATCGATTTGGAATTCAATCGCCTCAAGATTTGAGTGAGGTATTGGCATTTTGGCCCGTTGAATGGAGAGCCTATCTGTTTGGTCAGTCTCGTCGTACAAAACTGGCTGGAGAGGTGTATACCGCTTCCGAGTATAGTCCAAAGCGCTCATTCTCAGCACATCATGAGTTGTCTTACACCCCGAATCCTCCAAAATGGATTGTATTTTATGCCCACAAAGGGGTAGATACTGGCAGTATGAGGTTGTTAGATGGGCGATTGATCTTCGAGTCTATGCAGCAGTCTTCGTGGAGTTACTTACTGGATCAGGAGATCGTGTACCGTAAATGTATGCCATCTGAGAGGCGGCTTGGTTTTGGAAAAACTTGGCAAGAGCACTTTGAAGATTCCGATCCAGATGGCGTCTCAAGACTCTTGGATTTACAGGGGGTGTCGTATCAGTGGCTAGTCAACGGATACTTGTCCATTCAGTATCGAGTCTCGTTCACCAGAGAGCATACTGTTGGACAGGTGTGGTATGCGCAACCGCGGTTGTGGCATTTACCATTTCGTGGCTTGGATTGGTTTGAACGCTCCGTAGATCCAAAATACTGGCCAACCGCAGTTCACTTGGGATCGGGAGAGCGAATCCCCATTGAATTTTTATACTGGCTTGGAGAGCAAGAACAGCACTCTGCCCGTCGGATACAGATAGACAAGGGGGGTATGGTGATCGTTGACAATCACAGGGTTGCACATGGGCGAGAGCCCTATGCCGGACAACGAGAGCACTGGGTTACGATGGGTACTTAAAGTTGGTGCCCAATGAACTTTGGAGTGATGCGCTATTGAAGTTCTGCTACACTCTCAGGTATGCAGAAGGTGATTTCTAAATTGTTCAGGTCTCAAAATGCAGACATGATGACTCAAGGTCGTATCCATTATGACGCCAAACGCACGCTCTTTATCATGACGCAAATTGTTTGGAGCTTTTCCCTCGTCATGGTTCTAATTGGCTTTGCCTTCGATGCCTTGATCGTTCGGAATATGTCAACTATTTGTGTGGTTGTATCCGGACTGGTATTTGTATTGTTGCGGAAGCAATATTTCGTTCAGTCCGCTTGGCTGATGAGTTCTCTCATCACGTTTGTTGCCTTTTATACTTCGTATATTGGCTACGGTATCATGGATG